>MPOY01000239.1 GCA_001896715.1 Methanoculleus sp. EBM-46 | reverse complement strand
TTCCGATTATTTGAGAAATGAGTAGACAGATCCAAAAAACTATAGGAGTAGCGGAGTAAATTGATACTTCATATCCCATAGAGGGGTTGTTTAATAAAAAGCCCCCACCTAATGCGATTAGAGAGAAGGCTAACGTAAGAGAGATATCGGAAAATCTATTAAAGGACGTGTTTTCGGATCCCATCGGCATCACTAAAGTTTAAGTAAACAACGAATCGATCTGTCGGTTTTCTGTTCTTCCCAAGAACATCCTAAAGTATTAGGTAGTTGGCCTCGCCCTTCCCCCTTAAGTATCTCACGAGTAAGATTCGTCAATATCAGTAAACCACTGTTCGATAAAACTTTGATCGTAAGAAGCTGGGAGTTCGACAAGGTATGCTGGAACTTTTTCAAGGAGACTTTCGATTACTTCTTTGTGGCGTATCCATCCCTGAACAAAGATGTTGCCCGGGAATGGGTATGAGTACATCTGCATATACTCTATAAATCGTCCCGATGATATCGAAATTGTGCTATCAATGGACCCCCACTCGCACAAGTTATTGATAAACATTTTGTGTAACAAAGACGTTGATGTAACCTTATTTATGGTCACTTTTTTTGCATTAGTTGATGTAAGGATATACAATGCCTTGATAGGAACCCCACCCATTCTACTCAGAGGTCGTTCTTCCAGGTTACTGCCCTCATTTGCCATGCCGGCTAAAAACCTTATCTTATGAATAGAAGAATAATTTTCGTCCTTTAAGTGATCTATACCATAGTTAACAAGATCTTCGATAAAGCTAAATTGAAACGGATATGCGTGGAATCCTTTAATCAGAGCATGTTCATCACTCATGAGATTCCACCCATATTTCCTTACTAGATCCATTATTATAGAGGTTTTACAAGATCCACTTCGACCGATAAGGACAATGCTCTCCCCATCCTTTTCCACTGCCCCTGCGTGGAGAAACAAACATCTTTTCATGCTAAATAGGTGGTATAACAACGGTCGAAGTACAATGAGTTGCGCAGGTAGGTCAGGATACAGGTAACGTACATGATGTGGCAACTTAGAGTTGAAATTTATGGTCAGCGGACTTTTGCCATCTAATCCCTGAATTTCAAGCTCCCAGTGATAACGTCCCAATCGCCCTTCAAAATCCTTAATGTACAAATAATCTTCGTCAAAGTAAAAATTATAGTCTACAGAGATTGCATTTCGATTCGACACCTGGGGTCTAAATTCACCTATATTCAGCACGAAGTCCAAGTTATCCTGCTTCTTACAGACATATGGATGGAACGGATAGTTTAATTTTGGAAAGATGCATTTACGATTCGTAGAAGTTATCTTAAATATCAGTTCATTATGGATATTATAGTACATTTCATTAACCTTCAATTAATCACCCCGCGTAAAAAGATCAAACATATCGTGAATAGCCTTCTTATCCAAAATATATGGAAGATCTAGTCGGTATTTTTCGGCTGAAGATATATTCTTCATCAGGATATCGTAGTACGTCTGCCATTGGTTCGTGTAACCATTCTGTTGATAATAGTAAGAGTAGTCATAAAATAATCTACTCAACACAAGGAATTCACATTGCTGATTCTGAAGAATCTGTGTTGCAAACGCCTTATCCTGTATCTCTGTGACTCCAACCTCGCGGGTTTGGATGCCCGAAAACACAACGAACCCTTTTGTAAAAGGCTTATCATTTGTAATTTTATCAGGATACAAGTCACCTAAATTTATTTGAGTCGACAATTTGACTTTCCTTGCTGTAGCCTTGGTGACAATGCTTCCTAACTGTAACCGCATATAATCGGTTGTGGAGATTTTTTCTGATAATGTTTCACTCAAATTATGCCAATAAATGCTCATACTTCCAATGAAATTTTTCATTAAGCCATCTTTAAGAATGACATAGTTGTCTCCGAGTAACAGTAAACCTGATTCAAGAGCATTAGATATGAGTGTTGTTTTCCCACATCCGCTCCTTCCTGAGTACATAATAGCACCGTTAGCGCTTAGTACGCCCGCTGCATGAACAAGAGCAGCATCTCGGTCTACGAGTTGTTTATGAATAAAGAAATCTATGAGATTCGAGATCCATCTCAAAGACAGAGGATCTCCAAAAACCGTAAT
>MPOY01000283.1 GCA_001896715.1 Methanoculleus sp. EBM-46 | reverse complement strand
CTACCGGTCGGTGCACCTCCGGGGGAGGGGGGCGGGCGCTGCATGACCCGGGTCAAAAAGGTTTATCCCGGTCCAGGGGCGAACCGTTATCCTATGACGAAGCGATCGATCGGTCCACGGACCCTCCTCTACCCTCACCCGGTCTTGATCATCGGGACCTACGACGTCTCCGGCCGGCCGAATGCCATGGCCGCCGCATGGGGTGGTATCTGCTCATCCCGCCCCCCGGCGGTCGCGATATCGGTCCAGAAGGCCCGGCAGACCTACGAGAACCTGGTCGAGCAGCGCGAGTTCACGATCAGCATACCCCCGGTGGACTACGTCAGGGAGGCCGACTACTTCGGCATCGTCTCCGGCCACGATACGGATAAGTTCGCGGCGACCGGGCTTACGCCGGTGAAGGGCGACCGCGTGAACGCTCCCTACGTAGGGGAGTTCCCGGTCGTCCTCGAGTGCCGGCTCCTCCAGACGGTCGAGATCGGGGTGCATACCCAGTTCATCGGCGAGATCCTGGACGTGAAGGTGGACGAGAGCGTCATCGGGCCGGACGGCAAACCCGATATCGGAAAGATCCGGTCGTTCGCCTACGACTCGATGCGGCAGGAGTACTACGGCTTTGCCGGCGTCGTCGCGAAGGCCTTCTCGGCGGGGAAGGAGGTCAAAAGGTAACTCTTTTTGTATCCGTGCGGTATCCCCGTCACCGCCGGCGGTCCCGTTTCGCCTCGACCCACCGCTTCCGCTTCCCGCACCGTTCGCACCGCTGCTCCCACTCGATGACGTTTGAAGAGTACTGGTCGTATCCGCGCTTTTTACCCCAGCGGTGAAGCCCGATCCTGCAGAGGAGGCTGTTTGCCGTCATGGTATGATCTCGCAGCTGTTGTACTTCCGGTGATTAAAGTCCTCCATCCCGACCCGCCCCGCGCCGATGAGGGCCCTGACCTCCGGGAGTGCCGCCGAGAGCGCTTGATAGAGGTTCTCCACCGTCTCGCAGACGACCCGCCGCCCGGCTTCCGGCCAGGGGCGGGTGATATTCGAGTAGAGGCACCGG
>MPOY01000046.1 GCA_001896715.1 Methanoculleus sp. EBM-46 | reverse complement strand
TACCTGCACCCTGTCTCCCATCGCCGCGGCCGCCGCCGGGACGAGGGCGTTGTACGCCTCAAGGTGCTCCTCCGAGCGCTCGACGGCGTAGATCTCTGCAGAACCGGTCCCGATTCGATCGAGGAGATCGATGACGGCGAGCGGCACGACCCCCGGCCCGGTGCCGATATCGAGTATGCGCATGTGGGGTTTTGCGAGCCCCCGGTCGATGATCTGCCAGAGGATGTGCTCGAACTGCACCAGGTAGACGGGCGCGTGGTAGGCGAGGTAGCCGAGGACCTGGTAGGCCTTCCGGTAGCTCACCCGCTGCTCCTTCCAGTATCGGCTCTTCTGGACGAGGATGGCGTTTTGCATCCGGTCGAGGACGGCCGGGTCGTCCCACGGCTTCCCCGTCTTCCTCGTTATGTAAGACTCGATCAGGTGCTGGATGGTCTCGGGCACCTCAGGGTTCCGGAAGAACGCGGCCTGGCGTTCGCGCCCGGCATCGTCGACCGTGAGCGGTCCTGCCCGGCGGCCGATCACGTAGTCGCCGTCGGAAGGCCTGATAGTGAGGCCGAGGCGATCGATCTGCGGGCGGACCTCCCCGGCAAGGTCTTCGAGCGACTGCCCGGCCGCCAGGTCTTTCTGCAGTTCGGAGAGCCGGAACTCCGGCTTTTCGCCCGCCCGCCGTTCCAGCGCCAGAAGAATATCCCGCTCGCTCATGGCGTATCAGGTCGGCGGGGCGGGTAATACAGGTTGCGGGCAAAAATGATGAGGGGGGGCTCTCCCGTCAGGGCGTGCCGCGAGCCCCCGCCTCCCGCCCGAGCCGGAAGGCCGCGGTGTTGACCTCGACGGTCTTTTTCGGGACGCAGCGCCGCACCGCCTCTTCGAGGGTCTCGGGCCGGAGCGGTATATGCCGGGACGCAGCGCCGAGCATGACGATGTTCTGCGCAAGGACGCTCCCCGCCTCCGCCGCGAGGCCTGCCGCGTCGATGCAGGCGACGTCGAGGTCGGCAAGCGCAGCAAGGATGCTCTCCTCGTCGGGTACGTCCAGGTTCTGCTGGTAGACCGATGTCGGGACGACGAGGTGCCG
>MPOY01000230.1 GCA_001896715.1 Methanoculleus sp. EBM-46 | reverse complement strand
TGCTGACGGTGAGGTTATCCCCGGTGAGTGTCGTGAGAACCGTCCGGTTTCCGGCGGCGTTTGCCTTCGCCGTCAGGTCGTTCACGGTATAGGTCTCTCTCACCACGTGGTGCATGAGCAGGGTATCCAGCGTCTCCGTATCGTTGAAGAGCGCTGCAACGGTCTCGTTGCCGAGAGCCGCAAAGGCGGCGTCGTCCGGCGCAAAGACTGTATACGGCCCGCTGGCGGCAAGCACCGTCTGCGCGATGCCGGCCTTCCCGACAGCCTCGCCAAAGGTGGTCAGGAGGTCGCTCCCGCTAACCAGATCGGCAAGCGTCGCGTTCCCCGGCTCCTCTCCGGAAGTTCTGTTCCCGTCCGGGGCGACCGCCATTCCCTCCGGGACGACGATGACGACGCCCTGCATGGGCGTCCGCCGCGTCGAGGCGTTGAGCGTACAGCCGTAGGGATAGGTCCCTGTATCGGTGAAGGTGTAGTTGAACGTCTCGTTCTGCTCTATCGGCCCGGAGTCAAAGAGCCCGTCCGTGCTCGTGACGGTATGGCCGATACGGTCGTGATTCGTCCAGGTCACCGTTGTGTTGCTCTCGACAGTGAGTGACGCGGGATGGTACGACCCTCCCTGTATATCGACACCGGCGGTCGCCGCCAGGGCGGGCAGGGCGACGAGGCCGATGACCAGGGCTGTTATGAATCCGAATATGATTGGATCTCTTCTCATGCAGTCTCACCACACGTATGAACCCGACAGGGCGAGCGACCGCTCCCTGGCGATGGAGCCGGACGATCCCGGGTCTCCGGCGGGCGCGTCGCTCACCGCTGCACGGGGTTTGGAATAATTGTCAGAGTATATAATGATTATTATATTTTTGAAAATTACCGGAACTCTCGACCGGATTCGACCATCGCCACCAGGAAAAAAGTACGGGATCCGGTTCTTCAGAACCTGACTTTCCGGATTTATAACTTACACTGACTCAATCTCTTCTCGGGGAAGAGATCCTGAAACCCCATCGCATTCAGTTGATCCCTCATCTTATCCGTCAGGTTGAGGTACCAGAACGCTTTCTCCTGCCCCGCACCTCCCACCTCAACATACTCGACCCGCTTCAACCGCCGCAACAGTTCATCAAACCCGTACTCCCTCTTCTTCTTAGGAATCTGATTCAACTGATGGTCATACACCTTCCTGAGCCACAATGCCAGGACATTCACCAGGAAGATCGCCCTGATCCGGTGGTTCTTCCAGTGGCGAACAGGAGCAATCTGCAGATACGTTTTCAGCGTTCGGAAAGTCTTCTCAATGAAATCCTTCTCCAGATACTCATTCACCACTTCTGTGGCCTTCATGCTGGTATCTGTTGAATACAGGAGGTATTTCCCATCCAGTTCGGATGCCCTATCGATTGCCACCTCATTATATGCCCATGAAATCGTACACCGTTTCCCGCTCTGAAGAATGGTAACCGTGAAAAATTCTGCATACTGCCCAAGGATGGCAGCAACACCCTCTTCCACCTCCGCTACGTGGTTCAAATTCTCACGAAATGCTTGCAATTCAGCATCAAGCTCTGCCAGAATTGTATTTCTCGCATCAATTGCCTCCCTCTTCTTTGCATGGTTGACATACACGACTCCGGCATCCTCTCTGCCACAGAGCGTGCCCTGCGCTCTGGTTGCATACAATGAACTCGTATCGGTTGTTCTCACGCGGTGGGTGACTTTTGGGGGAACCTCGGTCTGGAGAAGCAAGGATTGTGCCTCGGTTGACCCTTTTCTCAGGCCACAGATCAGGTTCCATCCCAACGCCTCGATATCCCGGATAGACTCCTCCGAAGAATTTCCCCGATCCCAGATCAGTGTTCCCGGTTCGTAGGAGAGATCCAGCAACTGCACCAGAAGATCCTTGACCGATGCCATCGAGTTGAAATTACCCGGCAGCAGAAAGAAGGAAACCGGCACCTTGTCCCACTTTGAGACGAGCATACAGAGATTGATCTGTTTCTGGTTCGTCTTCTTTGAATTGTACCCCCGCTCGCCAAACTCATCGCCGGAACCAAAGATCAAAACCGGAGTGAGATCATAGGCGACGACCTCCCGGGATGTTCCCGGTAACGGATGAAGCGAACGCCATTGGGTGTAGAGTTCGTCACAGATGAGGTTGCTGAAGTCGGTTAAGCCATCTGCTGTTGAATCTTTGAAACAGACTCTGTCCAGGGATGAATAGAAGGCATGCCTGGTGAAGTAGTCTTCCGGCAGTTCCATGAGTTCAGGAAGCGTTGTTGTCTGAACCCATTCCCCCACGTTGCTGGCACTTTCGGAATTGAGTGCTTTGTTGATGGCCCATGCAGTGAGGATCTTGCCCGGGGTTCGTCCTTCGATTTGGCCCTCTCCACAACAGATCTGATTGATGATCTTCGGCATATGCAGGGTTGAATCGGCAATAGACCACATGAGCTGAACATCGCCTGCACGTTTGGAGTGTTCGGGGTAGAGCGGCGTTTC
>MPOY01000078.1 GCA_001896715.1 Methanoculleus sp. EBM-46 | reverse complement strand
CTATGAATTTGTCCAGGTTATCCAGTACCTTAATGATTTCCTTTTTCTCCATCCCTTGTGATAACATCTATTCGGGCCTCCTTTCTAGTTCTTAGTCAATTCAATGGTATCACCATTGAATCTTTTGGAGGCCCTTCTTTTCGAGACACCCTATTCCAGTAACTCATATACACGTCTGTCGGCAGCATTACGCTCGTTGAGGAAGTTGATAACCACAACGTCGTGTTTTTGACCGTAGCGGTGGCATCGTCCTATCCGTTGTTCAATGCGTTGAGGGTTCCAGGGGAGGTCAAAATTGACAATGGCCGAACAAAACTGAAGATTAAGCCCCTCAGCCCCTGCCTCTGTTGCAATTAAGATACTTGCCTGCTCCCTAAATCGATCAATGATTGCTGCTCTAAGATCCACTTGTCGAGAGCCAGTCGCCCGACCTGATTCTTTGTTGGCGGCAAGCCATTCCTGATAAATCTGCCCGGAGGCATCGTCCTTGTTAGTACCATTGAATGTCAGCACCTGACCAGCATAGCCATTCCCTTCTAGGAAATCTTTCAGCCAGTTCTGGGTTCGCCGGGATTCGGTAAAGACGACCACCTTCTTGGCAGCTCCCATTTCTTTCATGACGCTGAAACCGATATCCAGGGCTTTCAGTAGCGCTCTGGTTTTTGTGTCGATACCGAGGCTTCTGGCCCAGCGAATATAGTCGGTCAGCTCGTCAATTTCGGCATTGAGCTTTTCCAGGTCGATCTTCTTGACCTGCAGCTCAGGTTCCTTCTCAGGCGTCGGGGTTTCATCGTCTAGAGATGCATCCTCTTCATCTTCTAGAATCTCATCGAGAAGGTCGTCATCAATAGCTTCACCGGAAATCAGAAGGTCCAGAGCGCTCGCATCTTGCTTGGTTTCGTCTCTTAGCTTCAGCAGGCGATCACGCATGATCTCAAGCGTTCCAGCAACGGCATGGGGCGAGGACGCGAGAACTTTTCGAACAAGAAGTGTGAGTAAATGTTTTTGCCCAGATGGAAGCGCATAGGTTTCGTCACGCATGAGATAGCTGGAAACCGCCTCATACAGTTTGTGTTCCTGCTCCGTGGGTTGGAATGGTCGAGTGATGAGTTTGCGCTCTGTGTAGCGCACGAATTCGATGACCTGGCTACGGAGCGACCGCCAGCAGAATGCGCCCAAGCGTTCCCGCAGGCCGGAAACGTCACCGCCATAATTGATGTACTGCGTTCTGAAAGATGCCAAATCACCAAACAGCCGGTCATCGATCAGTGTCGAAAGGCCATAGAGTTCTAGCAGGGAGTTTTGCAGTGGTGTGGCCGTCAGAAGAAGCTTTTTGCGATCTTCTGTTGCCCAACGGATACGCTGACCTAGCCGATTGCTTTCACGATAGGCATTACGGAGCTTGTGGGCTTCATCAATAACCACAAGATCCCAGGCTATCTCTTTGAGTTCTTCCGCTCGGCTGGCGGCAAAGTGCATGGAGCAAATGATAATTTGCTTGTCTCTGAAAGGATTCGGAACACCACGCTTTTGCTGATCTTTATAGATTTTTGCATCCAGAACGATGGATGGTAAGTTGAACTTTTCGGAGAGCTCCAATGCCCACTGCTTCCGGAGAGAGGCAGGGCTGACAACTAGAATGTTTTGTCTGCGTTCCGCCCAGTATTGACATAGCACAAGACCTGCCTCGATGGTCTTGCCAAGGCCAACTTCATCGGCGAGCAGCACACCCTTTGAAAGAGGTGAGCGTAATGCGAAAAGGGCTGCTTCAATCTGGTGAGGATTGAGGTCTACACACGCATCAAATAACGCACGGCCAAGACGATCGACACCAGAGCCGCCGACCCGGCTCAATTCATGCGCGTAGTAGCTTGCATGGTAGTCTGTAATCATTCTTTCAAATCTTTCTTATTGAGATCTACCGCACCGCCAGCCTTCAGCCACTCGTTAACCTTGTCTTTCTTGAACTCCAAAAGACAACCCATGCGATGGGTGGGTATCGTGAGTTTGTCGATCCAGCGGTAACCATCTTTACTGCTGACACCGAGGTGCTTACCTATTTCATCTGCTGATAACCAACGGTTTTCCATTTCGGCCATTTATCTATCTCCTCACGGATATTGGTTTTCTTGCCACGCCACTGGCGGTAACAACGAATCCCCTCATTTTTTCGTGACAGACTCAGTTTTCGCATTGCGGTTACATCGGTTATTAGAAAACGGTCTTTAAGCTATCTCAAAAAAAGACTCCAAATAGATTCTATGGTGTTAACATTGAATTATTCGAATATCGATACGAGGCTCAAAGATATGTTATCACAAGAGAAGT
>MPOY01000070.1 GCA_001896715.1 Methanoculleus sp. EBM-46 | reverse complement strand
CCGTTATTATATTGCTCGGCATGGTGGGTATCGTATTCGCCATAGCTCTGCCGAAATTCAAGAAGATACAAAAACTCATAGACAGACTGAATCTGGTCACAAGGGAACACCTGTCCGGTTTAATGGTCGTCAGGGCCTTCAATACCCAGAAATTCGAAGAAGAGAGATTCGACACTGCGAACAGGGACGTCACGAAGACCGAGCTCTTCGTCAACCGGGTAATGGTTGTGCTGATGCCTGCGATAATGTTCGTCATGAACGGAACCATGCTCCTCATCGTTTGGGTAGGAGCCCACCAGATAGAGGCTTCAACCATGCAGGTCGGAGATATGATGGCCTACATCCAGTACGCCATGTTGATCATCTTCGCCTTTCTGATGTTGACAATGATGTTTATCATGATCCCGAGGGCCTCCGTTTCGGGGGCGAGAGTTTCGGAGATCCTGGAAGTCGATCCTCAGATAAAAGACCCAAAGAATCCGAAAAAATTCGGCCAGGATTTTAAGGGAACAGTTGAATTCAAGAACGTCTGCTACCGCTTTCCCGGCGCAGAGAAAAACATACTGAACAACATAAGCTTCACGGCGCTCCCGGGACAGACGACGGCGATCATAGGCTCCACGGGTTCCGGCAAATCGACGCTCCTGAACATGATACCGAGGTTCTACGATGTCTGCGGTGGTCAGGTCCTGGTTGACGGAATAGATATCCGGGAAGTGAACCAGCACGATCTGAGAGAGAAGATAGGCTATGTTCCCCAGAAGGGCGTCCTCTTCAGTGGAACGATAGAGTCGAACTTGAAATACGCCGACGAGACGGCTTCCGAGGAAGAAGTCGAGAGGGCTGCAAAAATTGCCCAGGCCGTCGAATTCATAACCGCGAAAGAAGAAGGGTACTCCTCCCCCATTTCCCAGGGTGGGGCGAACGTATCGGGTGGCCAGAAACAACGCCTATCCATAGCCAGGGCGCTTCTGAAGAAACCGAAAATACTTCTCTTCGACGACAGCTTCTCTGCACTCGATTTCAAGACAGACGCAGCACTGAGAAGAAAACTGAAAGAAGAAACTGGGGATAGCACAATGATAATAGTTGGCCAGAGAATTGCGACGATAAAGAACGCCGATCAGATACTTGTCCTTGATGAGGGCAACCTTGTGGGAAT
>MPOY01000067.1 GCA_001896715.1 Methanoculleus sp. EBM-46 | reverse complement strand
GATCTTCCTCGCCTTCGGCATAGCGGGGAACCTTCTCGGCTGGTTCTACACCGCGCCGCCGTTCGCGCTCGCCTACAACAACCTCGGCGAGGTCGCGAACGTGATCACCTTCGGCCTCCTGATGCCCGGCGCGGGCTACTTCGTCGCGACGGGAAGGCTTGACCCCGCCTTTTTCGCGTTCGCCATACCGCTCGCGCTCTACGGCCTCGTCTTCATCGTGAGCGTCGAGATCCCCGACCGGGAGGGCGACATAGCCGGGGGAAAGCGGACCCTCGTCGTGCGGCGGGGGCGGATATTCGGGTTTTGCCTCATCGCCGCCGCGGCGGCCCTCGCGACCGCGGCCTTCGCCCTCTTTGCGCTCACGGGTATCCTCTCCCCCGTGGACTTCCGGCCGGTGGCGGTCTTCTCCCTTGTTCCGCTCGCGATCGCTCTTCGCGGCCTCTCGAACCGGTCTGCCGGGCGGGCAGGCGCCCTCCCCCACGCGGTCGCAAACATCCGGGGCTACTTCATCTTCCAGACACTCCTCGCCCTCTACCTCCTCATCACGGCAGCCGGATCCCTGCTCTCCCCGTAATGCGCCGGATCCCGGCACATCCTCATAAACTTTTTTAGTATCGAAAATCATCTATATCGTATTCATCGACAAGGAGATCTTATTCGTGAAGAGATTGGGTGGATTCCTGCTCCTGCTTGTTCTGCTGATCCCGGCCGCGACGGCGGCGACGATCACGATCAGCCCTGATACGATCGATTCCGGCGATACGGTCACCGTGACCGTGAACGACCTTCCCGACGGCGCCTCTTTTTCGCTTGGCATCCGCGGCGAGTTCGCGGCGACGCCCGGCGAGGAGTTTGCCTTCTCCGCGCGGGGGATCACCCTCCCCTTCGCCCTCAACGGCGGTGAGGTGAACGCCTACACGAAAGGCACGAGCTGGACCGAGCTTGCGGCAAACCTCCCCGACGGGGGCTCCGTCATCCTGCTCAAATATGCCGATCCGAATAACGAGGTCCGGATCTCTCAATCCCAGAACATCGGGAGCGGAACCATCAGCCTCGTCACCCTCCGCGGGGAGGCCGCGGCCGATACCATCATCGCCGACTTCACGGTGATGGGCACGAAGAAGGGGCCGATCGACGGCACGATCTCCTTTGCTCTCGAAGGGATCGAGCAGGGGACCGCGACGGTCTCCGTCTACATCAACGGCAGCGAGGCGCTCGCGCGGACGATCACCATCGGCGGAGGAGTGCCGACGACGCCGACGACGACGACGACGTCGACGCCGGCGCCGACCACCACCGAGAGCGGTAACGGCGATTCTTCCGGCACACCGGGCGGCAGCAGCGGCGGTTCGACCGGGCCCGTATCCACGACCGCCCCCACCACCGCGACGGTGACCTCGACCGACGGAAAGGCCTCCCTTGCGGGGACCGATACCGCGGGCGCCGGCCTCCTTGCCGTCGCGGCGCAGGGGACGACCCCTGCCGGGTGGACCTTTGCCGGGAACGCCTACGCCGTGACCCCCGCAAACCGGACGTTCGACCCCGCCGTGGTCCTCTCTTTCACCCTCCCCTCGGCCGGCGCGACGGCGACGATCGCCCGCCTCGATAACGGCGCCTGGTCGCCGGTACCCTCGAAGGTCGAGGGCGACCGGATCACGGCGGAGATCTCCCGGGCAGGTTCTTACGCCCTCCTGATGCCTGCGGAGGCGCCGACCGCAACGACCATCCCCGCGACAACCACCGCCGTCCCCGTGACGACGACACCGACCGCAGCCCCCCTGACCGCCCTCCTCCCGGTGATCGCTTTCGCAACCTTGATGCTTGAGCGGAAGAGAAGAGGCTGACAGAACCGCCCATGGATACAGAAGATAGACAACCCCTGATCCTAGAGGCCGCCGGCGACGTTCCCGGCGACCTCGTCGCGATCGCCGCCGTCACCGCCATAACCCTTGCCTGCGTCTACGTCCCGGTGTTAAACGAGAGCTTCCTCCGGATCCTCTTTGGCGTCGCGATGGTCCTCTTCATACCCGGCTACGCCCTGATCGCGGCGCTCTTTCCCGCACGGGGCGATCTCGACGGCATCGAACGGGTGGCTCTCTCGTTTGGGCTCTCTATTGCCGTCGTCCCTCTCATAGGGCTTGCGCTGAACTACACCCCCTGGGGGATCCGGCTCGACCCGATCCTTGCCTCGCTCACCCTCTTCACCCTCGCGATGACCGCGGTCGCCTGGTACCGGCGCCTCCTCCTCCCGGCCGGCGACCGGTTCGTCGTCCCGGCCCGGGCGATGCTTGCCGCGGCTCGCCTGGAGTTCTTCGACCCGGGTGCCTCCCGGCTCGACCGGGGCCTCTCCGCCCTCCTCCTGGTATCGATCGTCGCCGCGCTCGCGACGACCGCCTACGTCATCGCGGTCCCAAAAGAAGGGGAGCACTTCACCGAGTTCTACATACTCGGCCCCGGCGGGAAGGCCGCGGACTACCCGACCGACTTTCCGGCCGGCGCAACCCGGTCGCTCATCATAGGGGTCGGGAACCACGAGTACCGGGAGATCCCCTACACGGTCGAGGCGTTCGCCCTCAACCAGACGTTCGATACCACGACGAACACGTCGACCATCCATGCGGTCGAGCGTCTCGACCGGTTCGTGGTGACGGTCCCCCATAACGAGACAGAAGAGATCCCCTGGGAGTTTGCGGTGCCGTCGACCGCCTACAACCGGATCGAGTTTCTCCTCTTCAACGAGACGGTTCCCGGGGAGGATATAATGGGCCAGGACCGGATCAACGCGAGTTACCGGGACCTGCACCTCTGGGTGCGGGTCCGGCCGGCGTGAGGATCATCCGGAGGCTCTTTCTCTTTTCGTCGACGTCGATGTGCTCGATCGTCACCGGCATCTTCGTCCCGAGCGCGGCTATAGCGGCGATGAGGCTGCAGACCGGACAGGCGACCATGGTGCAGCACTTCGGCGAGGCCGCCCGGATGGTCCGGCAGCCCGGTATGAGGCGGTAGCCCGAGAGGGTGACGACGATGTTCTCGCCGTCTCTCTTCGCCTCAGTCTTTTCGGCGATCTCGAGGAGGTCGTCGCAGACCTCGGTGATGCAGGCGAGGAGGGCTTCGTTCTCCTCCGGCACCTCGAGGGCATGCTTCTCGCGGAGACGGGCGAGGAGCGGGGTGCATGCCGGAGCGAGCCGGACGGCGCACTCGCCTTCTCTGGTGATGAAGGAGTAGTCGTCGCCGGTCTTCTCCGGGAGGGTATCCGCGACCGGTATGACCTCGATGACGGTCTCTTCCTCCGGGACGAACCAGGCGTTGCCCTGGACGCCGAGGTCCGCGCAGAGGGTGGCGATCCCGATCGTCCCCTGGGCGGGGAGGAGGGCGGCTATATCCGGGTCGAGGGGCTCGCCCTTGTGGAGGGCGAGGAGGAAGATGCCGGCGATGAAGCACCCGGTGCCCGCGAGGACGAGGGTTGCGGTGGTGATGTCCCCCCTGCCGGTCAGGGCTGCAAGGGCGAGAAGGGCCGCTGCGGCGATGATGAGGATGAAGGCTCCCCGGTAGGGACTTTTCGTGGTCATGCCTCGCCTCCTGCCCACCGCGTGAGCCGGTAGTCGTAGAGGGTGAGGATGAGGTAGCCGCAACCGAGAGCGGCGGCAAGACCGATGAGGGCGACGTTCCCGGCGCTCGCGACGACCGCGGCAAAGAGGATCGCCCCGGCGACGAAGACCGGGTAGCCCCGCCGGTCGCCGACGAACGCGCCGAGGGCGATCACCTGGAGGATGAGGGCTAGAATGAGGTTATCCACCGCGACGACCAGGACCTCGGCCGCGCAAAGGAGGAGGAACTTTCGATC
This sequence comes from Methanoculleus sp. EBM-46, assembly GCA_001896715.1. GTDB lineage: Archaea > Halobacteriota > Methanomicrobia > Methanomicrobiales > Methanoculleaceae > Methanoculleus. The sequence continues at coordinate 2,594 of MPOY01000067.1, read as the reverse complement.
GATCTCCATCAGATCACCTCCACGGTGTCGACGCCCGGAAGGGTCCCGGTGCCGGCGGGGGCCTTCAGGACGACCCGCATACCCCGGATCTTCGCCTCGCCGGCGAGCTGGATGAGGTGACTTCTGTCGCCCGGCGGGAGGAGGGAGTAGACCCGGACCTCTCGTGCCTCTGCGACGCTGAACGCCGTCCGCACCGCTGCCGCGAAGAGTGCCGGGTTCTCGCCTGCAAACGCGGAGAGGGCGCCGCAGAGCCTTGCCAGGTAGGCGGTCTCTTCTTCTCCCCTACCCTGCCGGGGCACTCTTGCCCGGGCGGCAAGGACGGCCGGCCCCGGCGCACGGTAGAGGGGGGCGCGGGGCTCGAGGGGAGCAAGCCCGCCGAGAGCGGCGAGGGCTTCACGGATCTCCGTCGTCCTCGGGAGGAATCGGACGATCTCGGGGCCGGCGACGATCAGAAGAGAGCAGCCGTCGCGGGCGCTGATCGCGCCTTCCACGGCGCCGGAGACGGCCATCGAGAACCGGGCGAAGGCTGCCGGGTCTCCGGCCCGGCCCGGGAGGTCGACGGCGATGAGGGGGGCGCCGCCCTCAAGCCCGGTCATCTGCCGGACGTAGAGGGTGTCACGCCGGGCAGTGATCTTCCAGTCGATCAGGTTGGGGTCGTCACCCGTCTGGTAGGGCCGGAACCCGAGGATGCTCTGGCCGGAGATGGCCATCCGCCGGTCCACCTCGGTATCGCCGCTGCCTGCCCCCCTCCCCCGGCCGTCCCCGACTGTTCCGGCGGGAAAGACCCGGATCTGCGGGGCGCCAGACCGGCGGCATACGAGGTTTGTGGTAAAGAAGGTGTCGGCCGCCTCGATGGCGACCCCTCCAAAAGACGTTTCTCCGGGTGCCATGAGCCGGATGGTGTAAGTCACGGCCCTGCCGGGCGGTGATGGGGGGGCATCGCCGACAGCGACCGCCGGCGGTACGTCGCGCACCCGGATATCCATGCCGGGCGGGACGGTGAGGTTGATCTGTACCCGGACGGTCGCCGCTGTCCCCTGCCGGAGGATCGTCCGGTCGACGGTGCGAATGACCTCTAACGAAGTCGCCGCGGCGGCAAGGTCGCTCTCGAACCGCCAGCCCCGCCAGAGGAGGAAGAGGGCGAGGGAACCGGCGGCGAATGCTGCGGCCGGGTTCTCGAGGAGGAGCGCCGTGACGGCGAGGGCGAGGGCGAGGGCCGCTATGCCGCCGCTCGTCCGGGTCGGCCGGATCATCCTTACGACACCCCGACGCTCTCGACGATGTCGGCGATGATCGCTTCGGCGGTGACCCCGGTGATAGCCGCCTCCCGGGTGAGGAGGAGGCGGTGGCGGAGCGTCGAGGGGGCCAGGGCCCTGACGTCGTCGGGGATGACGTAGGTCCGGCGGTTGAGTGCCGCCCGGGCGGCCGAGCCTCGTAGGAGGGCAATCGAGGCACGGGAGCTCGCCCCGAGCCGGACGTCGCCGTGGTTCCGCGTGGCGAGGACGAGATCGCGCATGTAGCCAAGGACCGTCTCGTCGACCCGGACCTCCCGGATGGCCGCGGCCATGGCCTCCACCCCGGTGGGGTCGAGGATGGGGTCGACCCGGTCGCGGTAGACCTTCCAGTCCAGTTCTCCGGCGTGCTCCCGCCGGAGGATCTCCAGTTCGTTCTCGGAGTTGAGGTGGTCGAGGACGGAGCTGAACATGAACCGGTCGCGCTGCGCCTCGATGAGGGGGAAGGTCCCCTCGATCTCGTGGGGGTTCTGGGTGGCGATGGCAAAGTAGGGGTCGGGGAGCGGATAGGTGATCCCGTCGATCGTCGCCTGGCGCTCGCTCATGGCCTCGAGGAGGGCACTCTGGGTCTTCGGCGTCAGGCGGTTCATCTCGTCGACCATAAGGAAGTTCGTGAAGATGGGCCCCCTCTGGAGGGCGAACGTGCTTTTTTCCCGGTCGTATATCCGGATGCCGATGATGTCGGCCGGCTGGAGATCCACGGCCCCCTGGACCCTCCTGAAGTCGTAATCGATGAGGTGTGCCACGATCTTACAGACAGTAGTCTTTGCGGTCCCGGGAACCCCCTCGATGAGAAGGTGGCCGCCGCTGATCATACAGATGAAGATCTCCTCGATGAGGGGCTGGTTCCCGACGATCACCTGCTGGGTCGTCGCCCTGATCTCTTCGTAAGCGTCTGCTATCGCATTGATGCGTGTGGTAAGGTCGTCAATCATCTCTCTTCCTCCCAAAGTGCCAGGCCACCGGCAGGATGGCCAGGGCCGCCGCGGCAGCCGCAGCCGGCGGCGTCTCCTGTATCCATAATCGTGTGTTGATGATTGGGTTAGCGGTGCCGGTTCTGCTGTGGATGCTGTCTACCCGGATCGGCTGGATATTCTCGATGAACTGTGGGTTCTCGGCGAGCATGGCGTTGATGAAGAGGCTTTCATCGCCGAGTACGGTGAGGTTTCCCTCGGCCGCGCAGATGACCGCGGTCCCGAAGACCTCGTCGCCGCTTATCCGGCCGTCGCCGTCGCCGTCCTCCCAGGTGAGTATCGCCGTCTCGAGGAGGGGTTCACCCCCCGTGACCGCCGCGGGGCGGTT
>MPOY01000055.1 GCA_001896715.1 Methanoculleus sp. EBM-46 | reverse complement strand
TCCTCGGGCTCTGGTGGCGGGCCCCGGGAGGGGAAGAGGATATACCGTTCATAGGATACTGACATGATCGAGTACCTGGTATTTGCAGCAGCGTTCGGCCTCCTCCTGCTCGGGCTCCACAGGAAGGTCATCGCACGGATACAGATGAGGCCGGGCCCTCCAGTCTGGCAGGAGATCCTTCACGCCCTGAAGTTCTCGTTCAAGAGCACCTGGATACCGAAGACGGCGAGCAGCACGCTCTATGTCGGGGTCGTCCTCGTCGGGATAGGCATATGGAGCGCGGCGCTCTTCGTCGTCCTTGCCGGCGAGAGCATCCTGATCCTCTTTGCGATCTACATGCTCCACAAAGTCGTGGAGCACGGGTTCGGGCTCTCGTCGGGCTCGCCCTACGGCAAGTTCGGCGGCGTCCGATCGGTCATATCCGCGGCATCCGAGATCCCGCTCTTCGTGACGATCGCGGCGATCTACCTCTTCACGGGGTCGCTCCTCCTCAGGGATATCGTCGCCTACCAGGGAGTCCACGGGCCGCTCCTCCTGATCGTGCCGCCCGTCGCGATAGCCATGTACCTCGTCATACTCTCGAAGATGCCCTACGGCCCCTTCTCGATCGTCGAGAGCAAGGAACTCGTGAGCGGTTACAAGACCGAGCACTTCGGCGTCTGGCGGGCCGGGATCAGCGTCATCGACGGGACGAAGACGTTCGTCCTCCTCTACGCCTTCGTCGCGATCTTCATCGGGGCCGTGCCGTTCTGGGCTGCGCTCATAATTATGACCCTGATCCTCGTCTCGCTCTCGTTCGTCTGCGCGGTAACACCCATGCTCTCGCCGTTTGACAGCGTCACCATCCAGGGGCTCGTCACCGGTCTGATGCTCGTCTATGTCGGCTACCTCTGGTGGGTGATGCCATGATCCGCGAACTGGTGCTGGTCGGCGGGGTGATCTACATCGTCATCGCACTGGTGCAGTGGTTCGAGAACCAGACCGTTCAGGGCGAGGCGCTGGTCTTTGCCGGGGCTCTCGTGGCCCTCTCCCTCATCCATCGCGCCTCAGACGAAGAACGGCTCAAACAGCTCGAGATGGCGGGGCTCTGGTTGATGATCGCCCTCTTTGCAGGCTACGCCATCGCAAAAGCGGGAGGGATCCTATGACCCGGTATCTCTACGAGAAAGACCTCCGGCCGATGAAGTACACCATCCTCACGAGCACGAAACACGACCGGACGGTCAGGGCGATCGCCCACCGCCTGGGCATGGCCGACGCGAAACTTCGCATGGCGATGATCCGGCGGCTCGACATGTCCCTGCTCGAGAACCTCGAGTCCCGGTGGGAGATGGGGCAGAAACACGCGGACGGGGGCGATGGAGTCGCAGGAGAACTCGGCTGCGAACTCTTCACCCGGTTCATACCGCTCCTGGATACAGAGACGATGCAATCGATATACGATGAGACAACGACAATGATACAGAACGGACTGGCAGTCGACGACGCGATCACGCGAGGCAGAGAACGGATCCGGAAGGCGGTCCTCCGATGAGCATCCTCCAGGATATCAAGAACGCCGTCCGGTCACGATCGATCCACGTCGCCTACGTCGACGTCGGGTCGTGCAACGGCTGCGACATCGAAGTGCTCGCCTGCCTTGCGCCACGCTACGACATCGAGCAGTACGGCATCTACGTCCACAACAACCCCCGTGAGGCCGACGTCCTCCTGGTCATCGGCTCCGTGACGCCGCAGTGGGTGGACAAACTCCGCGACATATGGGATAAGATTCCAGAACCGAAGGTGGCCGTCGCCATCGGGAACTGCCCGATATCGGGGTGCGTCTACGCCCGGAGAGGCACCCTGACCACCCCGCCGGTCGAGAACTACATCCCCATCGCGGCAAGCGTGCCGGGCTGTCCCCCCCGCCCGACGGAGATCCTCTCCGCCATACTCTCGGTCGCACCGCTGATATTCAAAGACTACGAGGAGAAACAGCCATGAAGAAGACCGTCGACGTATCCATACCGCTCGGCCCGGTCCACCCCTGCTGGAAGGAGCCCGTCCGCCTCAAGTGTGAGACGGCGGGCGAGCGGGTGCTCAGGGTCGAGGTCGAGCTCGGTTACATGAAGAAAGGGATCGAGCGGATCATGCGGGGCCGGCCCTGGCAGGAGGTGATGTTCCTTGCGGAACGTGTCTGCGGCATCTGCTCAGTCATCCACAACATGGTCTTCATCGAGACGATGGAAGAGATCAGCGATATCGCCGTCCCGCCGCGGGCGGCCTACCTCCGGGTCATCGTGAACGAACTCGACCGGATAGCAAGCCACATACTCGCAAACTTCTCCTACTGCTACACGATCGAGCACGAGACGCTTGCCATGTACCTCCTGAACACCCGTGAGATCGTGCTCGACAACCTCGAGCGGATCACGGGCTCACGGGTCAACACCGCCTACATGATACCGGGCGGCGTCCGGTTCGACCTCCTGCCGGAGGATGCGGTGACGGTGCTTGCCGATCTCGATAAGGTGGAAGAGGAGATGAGGCGGCATACCCGGATATTCGAGACCGGGCCCCTGATCGCCCTCCGGAGCAAGGGAATCGGGGTCATGGATCGCGAGGAGGCGATCCGGTCCCATACCGTCGGCCCCACGGCCCGGGCAAGCGGTGTTTCCGACTCCGATCTCCGCCTCCGCCACCCGACCTACCAGGCGCTCGGCTTTGAGCAGATAACCCGGACAGAGGGCGACAACTTCGCCCGGATCATGGTCCGGTTCCAAGAGATCTTCCAGAGCATCGACCTCATACGAAAGTGCGTCACTACCCTCCCCGACGGCCCCATCCGCGGAGGCGGCCTCTGCAGGGCCGGGGAGGGCTCGCACAGCGGCGAGGCACCCCGGGGCGAACTGACCTACACGATCAAGACCGACGAGTACGGGAGGGTGCTCGATATCGCGATACGAACTCCTTCGATCATGAACATAGAGGCCTGCGCCCACGCGATGATCGCCGACGCCGCATCGATCGCCGACGTGACGTCGACGTTCATCAGCAGCGACCCCTGCGTCGCGTGCAACGAGAGGTGAGGTATGCGGTCGATCATCTACTACGTGCGGGAGTTCCTCCAGCCCGAATGGCTCAAGAAGTTCTTCTTTGCAAAGACCGCGCCCCTCGCCACCCCATCCTACTTCAAGGACTACCCCTCCCTGACGGAGAAGGAGTGTACGGGGTGCTTTGCCTGTATGATGATCTGTCCGGCGCCGGGCGGCATCGTGGTCCTCGCGAAGAAGGACGAATGGGTGCCCACGGTCTACCCGGGCCACTGCATCCGGTGCGGCCTCTGCGTCGAGGCGTGCCCCGAAGGCGTTCTTACGAGCGGGCGGATACTCGACGTCACCCGTCGCGATAAGACGGCGTTCTCCTCCTGGTACCGCCTCGAGGTCGAGGATGCCCTCTGCATGCGGTGCGGGAACTGCTGCGTCTCCTGCCCGGTCAACCGGCAGGTAGAC
>MPOY01000156.1 GCA_001896715.1 Methanoculleus sp. EBM-46 | reverse complement strand
TGCGGTGACGTTCCCGATCACCGCGGCGCAGAGGACCATCAGGGCGATCCCCAGGAGTGCTGCCTTTCCTCGCATGGTATCGATCATCTCTTGATTTGACGAAAATAAATATCTTGCTTTAACTACGGGAATTTTCGTAGTTTTAAGAGCGCCGATCCCGGAAATATCCGTTTTTATCTCCCGGAGGTGAGAGGATGGAGAAGCGGGAAGACCCAAGCCCGGAAGGCGCAGGAATGAGAGCGGGGCCGGCTCATACCCGCAGGATACCGCATGCCCTCCCGTCCCGGCAGATCCTGCAAAACTCGACGGTTACAGCCACCCGCACGCCCGTGCGGGTGCCCCGGAAGAAGAGAGCCTCAAGGCGGGGAATGATCCGGTGCCCGGGTACCGCAGACCCGGTACGGGAGACCGGCTCTCAGGATAAATACAGAACGGCATCAGACCCCTGCTTCATCACACGGATCAGTGGGGGTAACTCTCATCATCTGCCATCACATGGTCGGCGTATGACCTGTTAATGCTTCGGCGCCCCGGGTGTTGCAGTGCTGGAACCGCTCCGTGCTCCACCCGGAGTCCGGGGGCTCACAGGGCTGCCGGAAGCGCCGGGAGCGGCCTATCCGGGGCGGCAATCGAGGCAAAGGTATATATCGCTGCAATGCCTGTCTGGAGCTCGATGCTTCGAGGGGGAGGGGAGTGTTCCGGGGGATCCGCACACGGCGGCCCTGCCCGGAGAGAACCGCGATGAAAGCGGGTTTCAGGTGCGGCTTTTCCTTTTCCGGGAGAGAGGTATGACGCCGGTGCGGCTGCGGGCTGTCGGGGATGTGCTGCTCTGGACCAGGAACGGGAAAAGACCGTTTGACCTGGTACACCATGAGCTCCAGGAGAAGGACCTGCTCTTTGGGAACCTGGAGACGGTCCTCTCCGAGAGCGGCGATCCGAGCCGGAAGCGCTGGGTCAACACAACCCCGCCGGAGGCGGCCGAATACCTCAAAGAGGCCGGGTTCGATATACTGAGCCTCGCGAACAACCATACGCTCGATATGGGGCGGGAGGGGTTTGAAAAGACCCTCGACGTGCTTGA
>MPOY01000603.1 GCA_001896715.1 Methanoculleus sp. EBM-46 | reverse complement strand
GGCAGCATAGATATCCCTGCAGGTCTCTTCCACGGACTCGCGGAAAATTGGGTTTCTGATCGCCGATCGCTCGACGAGATCGATCGTTCGGCAGAAGAGCCGGGTCAGGTCTTCCGCGAGGCCGAAGTATGCCTCCGCGTGCTCCGCCGGAGTCATCGGCTCGAACTCGACGACGAAGTCGATGTCGCTCGCGGCAGGGTCGAACCGGTCGCCTGTCGCCGAACCGAAGAGCCCGAGCCTCCTCACGCGCCGGCGCCGGGCGATGCGGGCAATCTCAGGGATCTTCTCGCGGATGGTGGGGTGCATCGGACTTCTCTATGAGGATTTACCCCTCCCGGAGCATTATCTCTTTCGGATCGGCGGGTGCCGGCTCCCCCCCGATGCCGTTGCCGGCGAACTGCAGCGGGAGCCCGGGCCTGGCGCTCTTACCCGCGGGGCGTCCTGTCGGGAAGGCCGCGAACCAGTTCGAGAGAGCCCTTTCCCCAATCACGTTCTTAAATGTCGGTTCATCAGGATCTTTTTTACGATTTGAGGCAAATTGCTTGAGATCATTCCGCCAATCTTCGCTAATATCTTCGCCAATCATATCTCATTCGAGGTGCCGGGGGCGAGCACCCCCTGTCATCCCGGCAGTCCATTGAGGTATTTCATTGATCACGCGGTTCACAGAATCCCGGCGAAGCAAAACAGTCATGACATCCATGGGTCGGCAATCGTGTCACCCGGCCAAAAGATCGGTCCTCCGCTGGAGGCCGGGCTCGGGTCATGGCACTTCGCCATCTCCCGATCGCTAGATCCGGGAGCTGATCTGCAACCGGTACCATTCGAGGATCTTCTGCACGAGGTCGTAACCCGTCCCCTTCAGACGATATGACACCGCAGACTGACTTGTGCCGACCCGTTCCCCGATCTCCTTTTGCGTGAGCCCTTCCAGTGTCAGCATAACCGCTTCGGCCTGCTTCTTCGTATATCCGTCAATGGTCCGGTCCAGGACGCCGCAGAAGATCGATAGCGTCGCATTAACATCCCCCCAGGGGGTCTTTACGGTGATACCGCGCCCGGCTTCCTTCATAAGATCCAGCTCCAGACCCGAACGCCGGAACGCCTCGCCATCCCCCTCTCCCGCAGAACCACCTTTCGGCAGATACTGAACGGTTCCAATCCCGATTGCAATTCGTGCATCCAGCCGGAGGGCGCTGCTGCCGTGATCGAGCCCGCTGATGAACTTGAGGCGCAGGAGGACTGCATCCGCGAGCGCCCCCCCGGGATCTGAAGATACACCCTGAATACTGTCCCCACGGTATATCGAGAACGGGACTGTGTAGTTTCTCCCGATCTCAGCCAGCGTATCCTTCAGGCGGTGTATACACTCCTCACCATACGCATCTTTGATAGCCCTCGATCGGACCAGATCTCCCGTGAGGACCGCGTAAACCCTTCCTTGCGTCATGGCGGCATCGTCGCCTTCCTCTCAGGGGTTTCCTGTCCCCGCCGTATATGAGTATCTTTTCTTATATCATAAGATCATGAGTTATATTACTTATATATTACCCAGAACCGCCAGTTACGGATGATGCCAGTCATCTCGGCCGGGGTGAGAGCTGCGAGACCCTATCCGCACAGGGCGGCGCCCATCTATATCGATCCGGTATGGCCGGTTCCCTTATGTGACACGGGCCGCGGCCCGGGAAGGGGGTGCGGGCCTCTCCCGGGCGGTCTTCCCCTGGCGGCTGCAGCTCGCCAGCAAACCCGCCCTACCCCCAGAGCCTCAGGGTCGAGACCACGTGGCCGGCCGGATCGTAGACCCTGACGACGTGGTTTTTGGTATCGGCTATGTACCAGAGCCCTCCGAGGTTGACCAGGCCGCCGGGCTCGTTGAACGTCGCGTCCCCCGAGAGCCCGTCGCGGTCGCCCTGCCCCCCGCTCCCGGCCCGGGTGAGGACCCAGCCCGTCTCCGGGTCGAACTCCTTGATCTTGTGGTTGCCGGTATCGGCGATGGCGATCAGCCCCTGGTGGTAGGCCAGGCCCGCGGGGTGGTGGATACGCGCCATACCGGCGATGGTGTCGAGGTCGCCGAAGTCATCGAGCGAGTGCCCGATCCGCGTCTCGACCATCCCCCGCTTGATCCGGCGGATCGCCGACGCCTCCCTGTCGGCCACGTAGAGCGCCTCGCCGTCGGTGACGATCCCCGACGGGCCGGCAAACGCGGCCTCCATGAGCGGCCCGTCCACCAGGGCCTCCCGGCCCGACCCGGCGTACGGCTCCGTCTCGCGGGTGGCAAGGTTCATCCGCCAGATCCGGCGTGCCCCCGCTATGTAGAGGAACCCCCCAAGCAGCGCGATGTCCCGCGGCGCGTTCAGCGCCCCCGGGGCGGAGAGCCCCGTCCCCGCGACCGTCTCGACCATCCGGTCGGGCCAGGATACCGCCCGGATCATGTGGTTCCCGGTGTCCGCGACGTAGAGGATGCCGGCCGCCTCGTCGAAGACGACACCCTCCGGCCGGTAGAACGCGGCCTTGCCAGACGATCCGTCGGCGTTCCCCGGCTCCCCGGACCCTATCGTCTCGATGATCCGCCCGTCGGTGCCGGCGACGACGATCCGGTTGTGGCCCGTATCGCTGATGAACAACCGCATACCCGCGTGGTCCGCCGCTACCTTCCCGGGGTAGTAGAGGGCGCCCTTTACAACGGATACGCCCCCCGCCTGCAGCGGCCCGGCGGAGTCGCCGCCAAGCCGGCCGATCGTCGGGCCGAGCCGCCCGGCTATCCCCTCGCCGGTCGTCGTCCCGACGATCTTCCCCTCCGGATCGATGAGGACGAACGTCGGCCAGGTCCTGATGCCGAAGGCCTCCCGGAGCCGGTGATCGCGGTCGATCGCGACCGGATATTCCGCCCCGGAGCGCCGGACCGCCTCGGCGAAGTTCCCGGCGACCGCGGCGGGCTCTAACCCGGGCGCGTGGACCCCGATGACCACGAGAGCGGGGTGCTCCTTTCGGAGACGCCGGATCTCCGGCACAAGGCGCATGCAGTTTGCGCAGGCAAACGTCCGAAACGAGAGCAGCACGACCCTGCCCGCGAGGTCGGAGAGGGAGAGGGGGCGGTCGGTGTTGAACCAGAGAAGGCCCGGGGGGAGATCGGGCGCAGCCGTCGGTTTCATGCGGCACCCTCTGGCACCGGGAATTTATGAATGTTGGCCCGGCAGCACCGCCCGCGGTTGTGCGAGCATACCTTCGCAGAAGTCGATCGCTCCGGCGACCCGGCTCTCCTGGTAGACAACGGGTTTGATACGGGGCCGTGCCGGCAGACTCCGGACCACCGAGAAGACCTCCTGCCAGGGCATCCGGTCGGCCGCCGTCGGCGGTACAAGATTGTTGTGGATGTGGAAGGCCTTGAGGGCCGCGGGCGGGACCCGGCGAAGCGCCCCGGGAAACTCATCGCTCGCGGCGGCGCGGAGGTGCCAGGG
>MPOY01000510.1 GCA_001896715.1 Methanoculleus sp. EBM-46 | reverse complement strand
TTGCGCACGCCCCCGCTGCCCCTGAGGCACAGACCGGGCGCGCATCCCTTGCCACGTCACCGGCCGGTGTGGTGCTCGAGTCCGTGACGGTCAGGACCGTCGACGAGATCTGCGCCGTGGCGATACGGGAGAAGACCACCGCACGTGACGCGGCCGGCAACCCGCTCAACGAGGTGACCGTGGCCCGCACTGCCGATGTTCCGGCAGCTCCGCCGGGAACGACGGTTGCTATCGCCCTTGACTGCGGCCCCGCGGGCGCCACGTTCGACCCGCCGGCCCTCGTCACCTACACCCTCTCTGCAGAGGAGTGGGCGAAGATTGACAGGGGTGCCACGCCGAAGGTGATGTGGTACAACCCCGGATCCGGGGCGTGGCAGGATATCCCCGCCACGGTGAACCTCGCCACGCGGACGGTCACTGTGGAAGTCTCGCACTTCAGCATATACGCCCTGGTATGGACCGTCCCGGAGAAGGGGTTCGCAGGAGCAGAGGGGACCCCGGCCGGTTCTCCGGTCGGAGAAACCGGCCCTGCGTTCCCGGTCCCGGCGCTGGTTCTCGTTGTCGTGCTGATCGCCGCGCTTGCAGCATTCCTCGTTATGAGGAAGAAATAACCCCTCTTCTCTGAGATGGACCATGGTATCAGCGCATCTGCGGGGCTCCACCCCGCTTCTTGCCGCCCTCATGTTCTGCCTGCTCCTTGCGCTGGCAGCCCCGGTTACCGCAGGCGCGACGACCGAGCTGCACATCAAAAAGCTGGCATCGGATGGGGTTAGCATCATAGATGAAAAGACAGTCGACTACCGCTGGCTTGAAGCAAACCTCCCGATCCAGGGTGACGGCAGAACCCACTACTATCACCAGGGGCCGATCTTTGAATTGGCCTGGGAAGAAAAGCATCCCGGCGAGCCCTACAATTTCTGGAACCCCGAGGAGGATATCAACATCCTTGATAAGGATATGGGCGCGGTGAAGGGGACAGACCTCAAAGATATATGCGAACTTGTCGGCGGGATGGGCGAGGAGGATACCGTCAGGGTCCGGGCCACAGATGGGATGTCAAAGATGTTTCCGTATCGGAACGTCTACGAACCGGAATCACGCCAGGGGCCGATGGTCATCACCTGGTACCGGACTGAAGACGGGTACGTCCCCAACTATTACACCGGGATGCGCCTCGTCTTCTTCGCGGATACATCGACCAACCCTTACGGCATCCACGCCTTCGGCGCCTGGGATATGCACGAGTGCTTCGATGAGCGGTACTGGTACTACTTCCAGCCCAACCTCCCCACCACCACGGGCCTCTCCGTGCAGTACGTGAGCGATATCATCATTTACAGTGAGGAAGAGCCTGTCGGGAGCATCTACGTAAACTCAACCCCTCCCGGGGCTACCGTCTATATCGATGACGAGAAAGCCGGCAACGTGACCCCCTGCAACATCCCCGGCATCGAGGTCGGTACCTATCCCGTCCGGGTCGAGCTTGAAGGGTTCGCCCAGTCGGACGAGAAGTGGGTCACGGTCAGAGCGAATACTGTCACGGAGGTCGAGTTCCACCTCACCCCCGAGACCGGGAAGATCGATGTATCCTCGGTCCCGGACGACGCACGCATCTACCTCGACGGGATAGATACAGGGAAACGGACCGACACGACCCTTGAGGATATCTCCGTCGGCAAGCATACGATTCTGCTCGTGAAGCCGGACTACCGAAACGCCACCCAGACCGTCACCGTCGAGATGGATACTACCACGAAGGTCAGGTTCGACCTGACTCCCGAGAATAAATCGAGCGGCGACGACGATAGTTCTGCCAGTGGCGTCGAGAACGGGAGCATCACCATCACATCGGTCCCGGCGAACGCGAGCATCTACCTCGATGGGAATAGGACAGGGCTCTTCACCGATGCAACTCTGAAGGATCTTCCGCCCGGCGAGCATACGATCAAACTCGTTCTGCCCGGGTATTTGAATATGACCCGAACCGTCACCGTCGAGGCACAGAAGCGCAGCTTCCTCGATCTGATCTTCGAGAACGCCACTCCAGGTAAGACCGTCGCCGGGACCGGGAGGGTCGCCGTATCCTCGGTGCCGGCAAACGCGAGCATCTACCTTGATGGGAACGCGACGGGGGTACGGACCAATGCGACCCTGGAAGCGGTCCCGGCCGGCAGACATACGATCGGGCTCATGATGCCCGGTTACCGGAATGCCACAAAGACCATCATCGTCGAAGAAAGCGAGCATATCGCCCTTGACCTGGTCCTCTCCCCGACAGGCGAGGAGGCTGGAGCAGACTACTATGATGAACCCATATCCGGGTACACGGCACCGGAAGACACCGTAGAGGATCCGATCCGCTTCCCGACAGGCGAGAAGGCCGGAGCAAACACCACGGCCCGTAATGAACCCACATCCGGGCGAACGACGCCGGCTAACCCTATAGAGGGTTTCATCGGGGCCGTCCTCGGTTTCCTGGGCAATCTCTTCTCGATCTTCGGGATAGGGGGGAGTACAACACCACCGCCGGAACCGGAGATCACGCAGGTCCCCGTCGAGCATGTAACGACTCCCGTGCCGACCGACACCCCGGTGCCCCCGGTACAGGAAGTGCCGAGCGTGAAGAACCATTCCGGCGGGCTCTACGTCGATTCCTATCCACCGGGCATGAGGATTGTCGTTGATAACGAGAAGCTGGTGCGGAAGACGCCCGGGGTCATATACGGCCTCCGTGAAGGCCTGCACACCGTCACCGTCGAGGAGGGCGATCCTGACAGGAAGACAGAAGATACCGGTTATCGGTTTGAGGCCGTCCAGGTCTGGGTCTATCCCGATACGATCGCACCGGCGTTCCTCGATAGTCTGACGACCGCGCGCAAAAGAACGATCCGAATCGATTCAAACACCTGCCGTGGCGAGAGGTTCACGGTGAACGGGCTCTTCCCGGCCGGCACCATACCGGGCAATGCCGGGGTCGAGAGCGTAAGGTCCTGGATCACCGTCCTCTGGAACGGGACCTACATCTCATACGTGGTTCCCTACAGCGTCGAGGAGGGCGGGACGTTCACGGTCGAGCCCGAAGAGGGAGGCACCGTCCCCGTGAGCGTCGACTCAAGCCCCCCGGGTGCCGCGGTCTTCATCGACGGGTTTTCCACCGGGATGGTTACGCCGTGCCAGGTGGATGGGCTCTCATTCGGCCAGCACCGCATCATGATCTCGAAAGTCGGCTACATACCTGCCGAGAAAGTTATCAGGATACCGGAGGGGGCCGGCACCGGCGACACCCACACCTTCGCGCTCCGGGAGTACGTCAGCGGCGACCTTCTCGTCGAGAGCACGGTCCCGGACGCGAAGATCTACCTCTACGGCCGGTACACGGGCGAGAAGGCGCCGCACACCTTCTCCGGGATGAGCATCGGCGCCTATAAAGTCCGGGCCGTCTCCGAGAACGCCTCGAGGACCGTCGAGGACGTGCTGGTGACGCCAGGAGAGACGACCCTATGCCGGGTAGTCCTCGAGGAGTGAACAGGGTGAGGCGTTACCAGAAGACCCGGGCAGCGGCGGTCATGCTCCTCGCCCTCCTCCTCGTCCCGGCGGCATCGGCGACCATCATATGGGGACCGTATGTCACGAACACCACCACCGGGTCGGCGACGATCGCCTGGAAGGCGACCGGCGAGGAGCCCGGATGGGTCGAGTACTCCTCCGAGGGCGGCGAAGTTTGCCGCGTGGCCTCCGCCGGGGAGGAGGGCATGCACCGCGTGCACCTCGCCGGGCTCCTCCCGGCGACCACCTACCGCTACCGGGTCGGC
>MPOY01000268.1 GCA_001896715.1 Methanoculleus sp. EBM-46 | reverse complement strand
GCCGTCTCCTGCAGGTAGGCAAGGGTCTCGGGGTTCCTGACGTTCCCCACGTGGGGCGACGTGATGCAGAACCCGTTACGGTAGACCGATATGTTCGCGTTCAGTTCCGGGCCGACGCCGAGGATGCACGCATCCCCAAGATCGATTGCTGCCCGCTTCGGGGCAAGGCCCCGCGAGAGACGGATGATGTAGCCGTCCCTGACGACCGAGTCGTCGCACCGGTTGACGATCCGGCGGTCGTGGGTGAGTATGTAGTCCACCTCGCCCGAGAGCCGGCCGAGGGCGACCGCGAGATCCGTGATCATCGGGTAGCCCGGCAGGTTCGCGCTCGTCATGATGAGGAGCGGGTGGGCAAGGTGCGCAAAGAGGAGGTGGTGCAGACCGGTGTAGGGGAGCATGCACCCGATGGTGTGAAGGTTCGATATACCCGCGTGAGACGCGGGATCCCGCTTCGCGAGCACCACGATCGGCCGCTCCCGCGAGCGGAGAATCCGCCGGTCCTCGTCCGAGACGACCGCGATCCGCTCCACTTCGCCCGCGGTCGCCATCACCGCGAGAGGCTGCTCCGTCCGGCCCAGGCGGCGTTTCAGTTCGCCGGCCGCCTCCTCGATGCAGGCGATGTGGAACCCCCCGATCCCCCGGACGGCGACGATAAAACCCGCGTCGAGGAGGGATGCCGCCTCGCGGATGGGATCCCCCAAAACCGGCGTCCCGTCCGACCGGAGGAGGGAGAGACGGGGGCCGCAGGCGGCACAGGCGATCGTCTGGGCGTGGTGGCGCCGGCACGACGGGTCGGTGTACTCACTCTCGCAGGCGGCACACATCGGGAACGCCTCCATGGCGGTGCGTTCCCGGTCGTAGGGGATGGCGGTGATGATGCTGTAGCGGGGGCCGCAGTTGACGCAGGACGTGGCCCAGTATCCCTCGTAGCGCCCGCCCGGCGTGAAGATATCGCCGACGCAGTCGTCGCAGATCGCGACGTCGGCCGGAATGAACCCCGAGAGGCTTCCCGAGGAACTCTCGAGTATGACGAACTCTTCGGGCCGGTTGCCGCGCAGATCCCTGACCTCCACCGAGTCGATGCGGGATAGCGGCGGCCCGCGGGAGACCGCTCCTAAAAATTCCTCGAAACGGTCCCCGAAGGCATGGATCTCCACCTCGCTCCCGAGGTTCTTGACGGTCCCGGTGATATCGAATTTCTGCGCCTGCGCATAGACGAAGGGGCGAAATCCGACCCCCTGGACGATGCCCCGTATGATGATGGTGCCCTGTGTACGCATCGAAAATTCAGCAAAAATTTATGGAGTTATACCACGATATAATAATAGGGTATCGCATTGACGGGACATATTAAAATTCTTAACGATCCGGTGGAACTGGTTCCTCTTCTTATAACGTTCAATAATGCAGACTATAAAAGAATCTACGAGCTCTTAAACAAGACCTGGCTGACCGAAGAAGAACTGGGGGCCCACGCCGATACCTCGACCGTGATCGCGTGCCTCTCCATCCTCAGGAAGGGCAACCTGGTCGAGGAGCAGTGGCGGATGCCGAAACCCGGAGAGAAACCGACGAAGGAATACCGGGCGACATACAGCAAATTCAGGGCCAGTTTTCAATGTTCCATGGGCGATATCGGGGACCTTCTGCACATCGCCATATCCAACGATGCAGGCCTCCGCTCGATCGTAGACTCGGTCGAACAGGAGATCGTAGCCGGGACCACATCGATCGGCGATATATCCCGAAAGTACGGGGTCAGCCCGATCTTCATCAGGGGGCTTGCAAAGAGGATCCCCGGTCTCGATGTGAAAGGGCAGGGAATGGTGCTGCTTGACCGACTACACTGACGATCCGCTCTACGTCATCCTGCGCAGCAAGCGCGAAGCCACCCGGTTCCAGATCCTCGTGGAGATCGCCGAGCACCAGCCATCCATTCGCCAGCAGGAGATCGCCGGGAAACTCGGCGTGACACCGCAGGCGGTCTCCGAATACATCAGGGAGATGGTGGACGAGGGGCTCGTCACCGCTCACGGCCGGGGGCGGTATGAGGTGACCAAGAGCGGCATCGAGTGGGTCCTGCGGCACGCCGAGGCGCTCGAGTCCTATGCCCGCCACATCAACCGCGACATCATCCAGCAGGTCGCCGTCTGGACGGCCATCGCCCGGGAGGATATACGGAAAGGGGATACGGTCGGCGTCCTGATGCAGGACGGGTGGCTCTATGCGACGAAGCAGGAGCAGAACGCCACGGGCAGGGCGACGATGGATGCAAAACCCGGGGAGGACCTCGGCGTCGCCCAGTTGAGCGGCCTCATCGAGCACGAGGAGGGGCTCATCCACGTCTGCAAGGTGCCGCGGGTGGAGCGGGGCGGGTCGCGGAAGGTCTCGCCCGATCTCCTCCGGGCCGCCGTCCGGGATGCGGAGATGGTGGCCGCCGTCGGCCTCGAGTCCTACGTGGCCCTCAGGAAGGCGGATATCGAGCCCGATATGTTCTTTGGCTCGCGGGAAGGGGTCATCGAGGCGGCGTTCCACGGCCGGGAGTGCGCGATACTCATCGTCGACGAGGAGTTTACCGACTTCCTCAAACGGCTCGAGGCGACGGGGCTTGCCTACACGATCCATGACCTGCTCGCATCATGATGGTCATCGTCCAGCCCCAGAAAGGCACGTATAAGCTATTATTCGTCGAAAGCGGGCGTGTCGAAGGCTCCGGGTACGTCGACCTGACCGCGACGCCGAAAGGCCAGCGCCCCAAGAACTTCAAGATGCGCCGGCGGGGAAAACAGCTCAAGCCCACCCCGACCCGTGACCTCATAACGCTCCTGCGCCGGTCTTCGGTCCACCTTGCGGGGAGGAGCCCGGAGTTCGAGTCGTTCCTTGCCGACCTCCAGATCCATTCGTCCCGGATCGATATCTGCCGCTACTGCCAGCTTGAGGACCGGTTCGTCCCCGTCGATAAGGCGACCGGTGTCCGGTACGGCGGAGAGTGGATCTGCATGGAGTGTGCAAAACGCGAGATGCGCCGGGAACTCGGCTACATGGGTAAGTTCGGCGGATCCGTGCTCGTCCATCTCGAGAAACTCCTTGCCCAGGTCCGCGACCTCGACCGGGTGCTCGCGTCGGTGGGGCCGGAGAAGCCCGACCGGTCGCGGACCCTCTTTGACCGGCTCGAGGCGCACGAGGTCCAGAAGACCGCCCATATCACCGACCTTGCCCTGCCCCCCGCGTTTGCAAAGGCCGCCGGCGTCGAGTACCTGATGCCCGTCCAGCAGCTCGCCGTCCAGAGCGGGCTCCTTGAGGGACAGCACCTCCTCGTCGTCTCCGCCACCGCGAGCGGCAAGACGTTCATCGGGGAGATGGCCGGCATGAAGAACTTCCTCGAAGGGCGGGGGAGGATGCTCTTCCTGGTCCCGCTGGTCGCGCTCGCAAACCAGAAGTATCAGCGGTTCCGCGACCGTTACGGCCACCTGGTGCGGGTCGCCCTCCAGACCGGGGTGAGCCGCCTCAACCTCCCTGAGACCCGTCCGGCCGGGGAGCGGGACATCGGCGCCCCCGTCGTGGTGGGGACCTACGAGGGGATCGATCACGCCCTCCGCACCGGGCGGCCCATGAAAGGCATCGGGACCGTCGTCATCGACGAGGTCCAGATGCTCGAGGACCCCGACCGGGGCCACCGCCTCGACGGGCTGATCGCCCGCCTCAAGCAGATCGCCCCCGATGCCCAGTTCCTCTACCTCTCGGCCACGATCGGCATGCCGGGGCTGCTTGCGGAGAAACTCCGGGCAAACCTTGTTCGCTACGCGGACAGGCCGGTGCCGCTGGAGCGCCACCTCCTCTTCATCGAACGTGCAAAGAAGATCGGGTTCATCAAACAGATGGTCGCCGAGGAGTACAAGATCCGGTCGTCCAGAGGCTACCGGGGGCAGACGATCGTCTTCACGAATTCGCGGGCCCGGTGCCACGTCATCGCCGATACCCTCGGGAAGAATGCCGCGCCCTACCACGCGGGGCTGACCGCCCAGGAGCGCCGCGACGTGGAACGGCGGTTTGCGAACGGCGAGGTCGCCGCCGTCGTGACCACGGCGGCGCTCGCCGCCGGCGTCGACTTCCCGGCGTCGCAGGTGATATTCGACGCTCTCGCGATGGGCATCCAGTGGCTGACCGTCCAGGAGTTCCACCAGATGATGGGCCGGGCCGGCCGGCCCGACTTCCACGACCTCGGCCGGGTGGTCATACTCGCGGAGCCCGGCGGGTCGTACTCCCGGACATCCGGGAAGACCGAGGAAGAGGTCGCCGTCGGCCTCCTCCGGGGCGAGATGGAGGAGGTGGCCCCCGAGTACGACATGGAGCAGAGTTCCGAGGAGTTCGTCGCAAACGCCGTCGTCTGCGGCGGCGACGAGCAGCAGGTCATCCGCATGACCCGCTCGATGGTCGGGACGCTGGAGCCGGCGCTCCCCACCCTCCTCGATTACGGGCTGGTCCGGCGGCGGGCAGGACGCATCGAGCTCACCGATATGGCCCGGGTGATGGCCGAGCATTTCATCGGCGCCGAACGCCTGATCGAGATCAAGGATCTGGTCCGGCGGATGGACGACGCGGCCGAGATCGTCGCGGAACTCGAGTGTGCCGAGGAGAAGACGCCGTAAAAGTGCATCTTTCGTACTGCCGGGACGTTTTGGGGCTGCAAAGAGTGCCTACCCGGGCCCGGGTGTCTCTCCGGCGACTTCCCGGCGCGCGCTCCTCTGCATCATCGCGGCAAATATGACGGTCCCGATGAGGCTGATCGCGCCGCCCACGTAGAAGACGGCCTCGATACCGACGAAGTCCATGAACGCGCCTCCCATCAGCGGCGCGATGATCATGCCGATGCCGAACACGGTATTATAGGCGCCCATCGATGTCCCCATACCGATCGTCCGACCCGCATCGACCGTCAGGGCCATGATGGCCGGCTGCTGGATGGCGCCTCCGACCCCTATGAGGGAGGTGACCAGGAGCAGGGGCAGGAACGAATGGGTCAGGGGGATCACGGCAAGCGCGATCGCCGCTATGGTCGACCCCGCGACGATCAGGGCGACCTTGTTCCCGGTATCCGTGAGCCTCCCGATAGGCACCTGGAGGAGCGCCATCAGGAAGGTGTTTGCGGAGAGGACTATCCCTACCTCGAACGGGCTTATGGCGATCAGCGGGCCGAAGACCGGGACGAAGACCATCATACCCCCGCGACCGAGGGCGCTGATGAAGGCAAAGACCATGACCCCCTGCATGACCGGCAGCGTGATGAGTGCGGGCATCGGGGTGCTCGGGGCATCCGGGAGAGCGAAACCCCCCGGTTTTGCCTCCGGGAGGGATATGGCGACGAGGAGCGTGGCAAACGCCGAGAGGCCGGCCATGGCGTAGAAGACCGACGGCATGCCGAACGTATCGTTTAAGAACCCTCCGAGGAGCGGCCCCACCCCCATACCGAGGAACATCGATATGGAGAAGTTCCCCATGTGGCTCCCTTCTTTTCCCTTCTCCGAGAGGTCGGCAATGTAGGCCATGGCTATCGGGACGACCATG
>MPOY01000120.1 GCA_001896715.1 Methanoculleus sp. EBM-46 | reverse complement strand
TGCCGGTGGAGTTGCCGGATGCCCGGCTGATGCCGGGAGAATGCACAAAATCCATAACCCGGCCTCTTAAAGGAAATATTTGTAGCAGATAAACTATATATAACTACGTTTTAATAGCAGGAGGTGGTAACCAGATGCAGAGGCTCATAATGGATATATTTGTGGATAAGGATGCGTGTGTCGGGTGCGGTCTCTGCGTCAAAGATTGCCCGATGCACGTATACGAGCTCCAGAACAGCGTGAGTGTTCCGGTCAGGCCGAATAACTGCATGGGGTGCCTGTCCTGTCACGAGATCTGCCCGGCCCAGGCGCTCGAGCACCGCGGCATCTACCCTGCCCGGCGGCATTACATCGATATCAAGGTCTGTGAGATGCTCCGGAAGGTGATCTGATGGGTGCGGGCTACATCGACGAACTCCACGAGGCCTTCCACTCCGATCTCGTCTACCGGCCGGAGGATATCCCTATCGACTGTTCGCCCAGGCCAAAAGATCTGGAGCAGACGCTTCACGGCGTGATGAAACTCAACGGCCTCGTTATCAGGTCGCTTGAAGAGATAGCCGGCAGAGGGGCAAACGCGGTCACCTACCGTGCAGGAAAGAAGTTCGGCCACGAGGTCGCCAAGTACTTCCAGAAGCGCGAGGACGTGGAGGGCGCTCTCCACGAGCTCTCCGACCTGCTCAGGGGCCAGTACTCCTTCGAGGTCTGGAAACCCGAGGATAAGGAGACGTTCATCATCGAAGAGAGCGGCGAGACCTTCATCTACCTCGTCTTCCACGACTGCATCGTCCGCCAGACGCTCCGGCGCAACGGCCTCGACCAGGGCGGCCCGCTCTGCCAGACCCTCTTTGGCTACGTCGTGGGCGCGGTCGAGGAGATCACCGGCCGGAAAGCCAGGCTGGAGATCGTCCACACCGGCCCGAACGCCTGCCTGAAGAAACTGGTCCTGAAATGAGGTGGAGACGATGAAGATCGCCATTGAAGAACTGGCAGGATGTTCGGGGTGCACGATCGCGGTACTCGACCTCCACGAGATGCTCCTTGACGTCGTCGCGAAGGCGGATATCGTCTACTCCCCGGTGATCATGGACGTGAAGGAACCCCCCGAGGGTATCGACATAGCGTTCGTGACGGGAGCCGTCAGAAACGAAGAGAACCGGGAACGCCTCGAAAAGATCCGGAAACGGGCAAAGACGCTCGTCGCTCTCGGGACCTGCGCCTGCTACGGGGGGATATCGGGCCTCTCGATGCTGAGCTCGAACCAGGACCTCTTCTCGTGCGTCTACCGCGGGGTGGAGACGGCAAAACCCGACGGGGTTATACCGACGGATGTGCCCCCGTTCCTCTACCGGGCGTTCGCGGTGGGCGACCTCGTGAAGATCGATTACTACGTCACGGGCTGTCCTCCAAAAGAGGCGTTCTTGAAGAAGATCATCCCGGCGATGGTTGCGGGGGATACCCTTGAACTCTCGCGCAAGTCCGTCTGCTCGGAGTGCGACCGCACCATGGGGCCGGTCGGGGACTGGACGCTCCGGCGGCGGCACGAAGGCGTTCCCGACCGCGAACACTGTCTGCTCGGGCAGGGTTACCTCTGCCTCGGGAGCGTCACCTTCGGCAGGTGCGGTGCAACGTGCCCGAAGAACAACATACCCTGCCACGGGTGCAACGGCCCGTCGCTCGATATCCTCCGCGAACCCTGCCGCGACATCTACGGCATGATGGTCAGGAGGATATCGGATCTCACCGATAAACCGGCAAAAGAGGTGGAGAAGGAGCTCTACGACGTCGCCCATACGATGTACGCCTTCACCATCGGGAGCCTGATCATGGAAGACAAGGAGACGTCGAAGATCCGCGACCTCGTGAAGGAGAGGAGCCGATGAAGGAGATAACGATCAGCCCGGTGACCCGGATCGAAGGCCACGCCGGCGTCAGGATCTATCTCAACGACCGGGGAGAGGTCGACTCGGCCCACTTCCAGGTCGTCGAACTCCGGGGGTTCGAGAAGTTCCTCGTCGGGGCGGCTATCGAGGAGGCACCCCGGATCACTCCCCGGATATGCGGCATATGCCCCTCGGCGCACCACCTCGCGGCGGCGAAGGCGACCGATCGGATATTCGGCGTCACACCCCCCGCGACCGGAAAGAACCTCCGCGAGCTCCTGGGGCTCGGGCAGTTCGTCCATTCCCACGCCCTCCACTTCTTCATGCTCGCGGCCCCCGACTTCATCCTCTCCCCTGACGCGCCGCCGGAGGTGCGGAACGTCGTCGGGCTTGCACGCCACTCGCCGGACATCGCCAGGAAGGCCATAACGGTCAGGAAGTTTGGCCAGCGCCTGACGGAGGCGGTCGGCGGCAAACCCATCCACCCGGCAAACGCCCTCCCCGGCGGCATGTCGGCGCCGCTCACGGAGGGGAAGAGGGATGAGCTCGCCGCCATGGCGGACGAGGCGCTCGAGATCGCCCGGGAGGGCTGGGAGATCGCGAAGAACCTCCTCGACGGGGTCGACACGGAGATCGGCGCCGTCCGGACCGGGTTCATGGGTATGACCAACCACGGTCTCTACTCGACATACGACGGACCTGTGGCGATGCTTGACCCCGACGGTGGGCGGATAGGCTCGTTCTCGGGCCAGGATTACACGAACTTCGTCGAGGAGTACTCAGAAGACTGGTCCTACCTGAAGTTCGCCCGGCTCAAAGGCGGGGGCTACTACCGGGTCGGGCCGCTTGCCCGGCTCAACATCGTGGAGAGGATGGGGACGGAGCATGCCGACGCCGCCCTCGCGGAGTACCGCGAGCGGTTCGGCACCGTCACCCAGGCACCCCTTGCCTATCACCTCGCCCGCTACATCGAGTTCCTCGCCTCCTGCGAGCGGGCAAAAGACCTGCTCGCGGATCCCGGCATCACCGGTTCCGGCATAAGGACACCGGCAGGGAAGGTCGTGAACCGGCGGGGCGTCGGGATCATCGAGGCTCCCCGGGGGACCCTGATCCACGATTATACCGTGAACGATGCCGGCATCATCGAGAAGTGCAACCTGATCGTCGCGACCTGCCAGAACAACTACGCGATCGACCGGGGTGTCGAGGATATGGCGCGCCGGGTGGTGAAGAACGGGACGTTGACCGAAGGGGCGGCAAACCGCAT
Organism: Methanoculleus sp. EBM-46; assembly: GCA_001896715.1. Classification (GTDB taxonomy): domain Archaea; phylum Halobacteriota; class Methanomicrobia; order Methanomicrobiales; family Methanoculleaceae; genus Methanoculleus. Next base: position 3,812 of record MPOY01000120.1, on the reverse strand, counting down.
CGAGATGATCATCAGGGCATACGACCCCTGCATATCGTGTGCGACCCACGCCATCGGGCGGATGCCCCTTAGAATCGAATGTATGAGAAGAACCTGAGGTGGTGTGAGATGTTACGACAGATTCTCGGAGAGTTCCTGAGACTTGACGGGGTTACCGCTGCGGTCGTGGCGGGACGGGACGGCTTTGTGATCGAGAGCGTTGTTGCCGGCGACATAGATGTCGAGGCCCTGGGCGCCATGGCATCGACGGGCATGGGTACGTCGGAGGCGATGAGCAACGAACTCGGGAAGGGCGAGATGCACCAGATGCTCGTCGAACTCGAGAACGGCCCCATCCTCCTCTCCCCGCTCTCCGAGGACGAGCTGATCGCCATCGTGGCGAACGCGAACGTCAACGTCGGGCGGATCCGGTACGAGCTGAAGAAGAACAGGGACAGGATAACCGCCGCCCTGTGAGACGATGCTCCCCGACGGCATCTCGCTCGGACGGCTGCAGGGGCCTCTCTCGGCCCTTGCCTCCATCAGCCCCCGCTTCACGGGAGCGGTGCGTATCAAGGGGCCCGGGGGGACGGGGTTCATCCTCGCCCAGGGCGGGAACCCCTACGCGGCAGCGTTCGAGGGTACCGGGGGAGGCCTGCCCCTCAGGGGAGACGAGGCCTACCGGTACCTGCTCGACCGGCCGTCGTTTGACTACGAACTCATCGCCTACACCGCCGACGAGACGGGGGCGGCCCGGGAGGTAGCCCGGGAAGCGGGGTGCCTGATCAGCGGGGATGGCAAAACACCCGCATCCCGGGCTAATTCGGGGGAGACGGCTCGCCTCGACCGGATCGCACGGCAGCCCGGGGTGATCGCCGTCTCGGTCTTCCACGAGGGGTTCGCCCTCCAGTCGCTCGGTTCCGCGGACTTCGACCAGGTGGCCGCGGTCGCCGAAGACCTGCTCCGCGCCGGCGTCCGCATCACCGCCGATATGGATATGGGGGACCTTGCCCAGGTGATCCTCGAGACCCCGGCAGGGAAACTCATCATCGCACCCTACGGTGACCTCTCTCTCTGCATACTTGCAAAACCCGATGCCAACCTCGGCCTGATCCGGCTCTCGATACGGGGCTGAGTGAGGAGAGAGGGGTCTGTACCCGCAGGTTGATATCCCGGCAGATCGGAGAGAAAGCTATGCAACTCCGGACTGTACCAGGGGTATGGCCGGCGGGAGCCCGGGAAAGGCTCCCGGCCCAATCGCCCCGCCGTGAGGTGACCGCACTATGAGATACTACCCGGTTCACTCCGGATACCCGCCGTACACCCGGGTAAACCAGGCGATCGAGGCGGCGTTTGCAGAGCACGGCAGAGGAGGAGTCCGGATGCCGTCGAAGGTCTACGTGGGGCTCGTCGAGAACGGGGATTTCCGGACGATGCCTGCATACATGCCGGCGCTCGGGATAGCCGGGGTGAAGATCGTCAACGTCCACCCGAACAACCGTGCACGAGGCCTGCCTACCGTCATGGCGCTCACGGAGATCATCGACGTAGCAACGGGCGTACCGCAGGCGATCGTCAACGCCACCGAGCTCACGGCGATGCGCACCGGGGCGGCAGGAGCCATAGCGGCGAAGTATCTCTCACCCCGGCGGACCGTCACCCTCGGGGTCGTGGGTGCCGGCCGGCAGGCGGAGGCGCTCGTCGAGGCGATTGCGGCAACGCTCACGATCGATGAGATCCGGGTCTGGAGCAGGACGGAGAAGAGTAGCGAGGCATTTGCAGCACGTTACGCGGATTACAACGCGGTAAGCGTCTCGATCGAGCGCGCATGCGACTGCGACGTCCTGAACACGACGACGCCGTCAAGAAAACCCCTCATTATGGCGGACTGGATCGGGGAGGGGACGCATATCAACGCGATCGGCGCCGATGCTCCCGGCAAACAGGAACTGGATCCCCGGATACTGACCGGGGCGGAGGTTTTTGTCGACGATCCCGGCCAGGCTGCCCACTCGGGCGAGATCAACGTCCCGATAGAGACCGGCCTCTACGATACCGGTATGATCGCGGGAACCCTCGGAGAGGTCGTCATCGGGAAGAGGGGACGGTCGTCTCCCGGCGCCGTCACGGTCTTTGACTCCACCGGACTTGCCATACAGGACCTTGCCATCGCCGCCCTCATCATCGAGAGGGATGATGGGTATGACCTGCCGTTCCCCTGATCTTCGCAGGTAAGTCGTGCTTATCGAGAAAAGGGGCCGGGAGAGGGCCGGCGGACCTCTCTTTTGCGGTATGGTGAGCCGTTACTCGTCCTCGGGCGGCAGGGCGAAGGCTTTCCAGACCTGTTCGCGGTAGACGGGGCCGCTGTTGTAGGTGCAGAACGGTATCAGGCGGCCGTCGGGGGTCGCGTAGTGGATGCAGCACCGCTGCACCCGGGATATGTCGTAGTTGTAGTTGTCCATGAAGTGCATCGTCCCGATGAAGAGGGCGTTCCAGTGGAACTCCCGCAGGGCCTCGAAGTTCTGCATGATGAGGGTTCTGCCGATCAGTTTCAGGAGCTCCCCGGTATTCGTCTGCTCCGCCTTCCGCGTGGAGACGTAGAGATCCTTGACGCCCTCGACCAGGGTCACGTACTTGTTGAGCGACCCGCCTTTGGCGAGATTCGCCCCCATCTTCTCGACAGACTCAAAGAAGGCGTCGACGTCCACCATCTTGTTGATCGGGACCATCCCCTCTTCGGTGATGAAGACGTAGGTCGCCGCGCCGCAGTGCTGGTGCGTGGTGAACGTGACCTGGGGTTTGCCCGTATATGCCTCGACGAGTTCGGATATCGGGACGACACAGGGCACCGGATAGAAGTATTCCTTCTTGATCACGCCGTCCGTCTGCTCCTCGATCCGGTCCGCAAGTTCAGGGATGGTGATACGCTCTTTCCTGACATCATCCTCGCTTGCGGCCCCGGTGAACGCCACCGGCTGGAAGTTGACGCCTCTCACGGTCTTGATATGATCCGCGGCATACCGGATGATGGCGCCCACCTCGTGGTCGTTTCGGCCATTGATGATCGTGGGAACCAGCACCACGCCAAGACCGATCTTCTCGCAGTTCTCTATGGCCCGCCGGTCGCTTGCGAGTTTTGAATTGGTCTCTCTGGTTACGCCGTCGAAGTGCAGGTAGACGGTGGAGAGCCCTGCCTCCTTCAGTCGTGCAGCGTAGCCGGGTTCCTGCGCTATCCGGATGCCGTTCGTTGCGACCTGCACCTGGTAGAGGCCGAGCTCCTTTGCCTTTAATACAAGTTCGGGGAGATCGTCGCGCATCGTCGGTTCGCCGCCCGAGAACTGGACGGCAGGGACCGGGACCGGTTTTTCCTCGCGCAGCATACGCAGCATATCGACGATCTGGTCGAAGGTCGGTTCGTAGATGTAGCCGCATGCCTGGGCGTTTGCAAAACAGAAGTCACAGTTGAGGTTACACCGGTTCGTCAGGTCGATGTTTGCAAGCAATGTCGCCGACCGGTGGTTCGGGCAGAGGCCGCAGTCGTTTGGGCACCCTGCTGGAGAAGTGGTCTTCTGTGGGTTTGCCACCCCCCTTCCAATGCGCTCGTACTCCTCGAACTTCCGATACATGTCCGCATCCGACCAGTAGAGGGCCTTGTACTCGCCGTGAACAGGACAGGTGCGGACCAGCCAGACCTTCCCCTCCTCCTCGACGATATCGGCATCGAGCACGCGGCCGCACGTCGGACAGAGGCTTTTTGTCTTTTTCATCAGCATTCTCTCACCGTGCCCATCTAGCATTCCTATCTCATATTTCGACACTTTAATCTTTATAAT
>MPOY01000225.1 GCA_001896715.1 Methanoculleus sp. EBM-46 | reverse complement strand
GACGAAGACCGCCGGGTTGAACCGGTCGAGTATCGCCTCGAACCGCTCGATCAGCGTCTCCTCTTCGTGAAGCGGGAAGTGGAGCCCCTGCCGGTAGAGCGCCTCGGCAAGCCCGATGTGGATATCGGAGGCGACGCAGGTGTCGATATCCCGGATGTAGAGAGCGCTCCTGTAGAACCCGAACCGGGAGAGGAGGTCGGCCTCGCTGACCGCGCTCATGCCGCCGCCCCGCTCCCGATGCTGCTCATCACCCGCCTCTGGAACTCGCGGAGGATCGAGAGGCGGTCCTCCGCGTATATCGCGTCGGAGATGCCGAGCGTCGCTATACCGAACGCGAGCGGGCTGGGCGACGCCGTCCGGGTCAGGGCGATATCGATCTCGCCGGCGCCTATCCCCCCGACGATCTTCTCGATGTTTGCCACCTCGAACCGGTCTTCGATCACCTCGCGGTAGGTCTCCCGCATAACGGCAAACCCGGGGAGGCGTTTTGCAAACGATATCAGCATATCGGCGCTCACCTGCTGGCGGCGGGCGCTCCTCTTTCTGCCGCTGTAGTTTCTGAGGATCATGTACGACCGGGCCGCGTTGATCCGGAAGACCCGTTTCTCAAGCTGCGTCCCTCCGACGGCCTCTTTGAGTATATCCCGGCACTCGCCCGCCCGGATACCCCGGAGCAGGCGCATGGGGTCGGCCCGCTTCTCAAGCGGTATCGATACCAGAAACCCCGTATCGCTGATACCGACCGAGACGTTCGTCGTCACGTCCCGCGCAATCAGGAAGGCGACGATACGGGAGAATCCGTCGTTGAACCGCAATCCGTAGTTGGTCATGAAGAAGTAGAGGCGGCGGCGGTTCTCGCGGTCGACCTGCTCCTCGACGACGATCCGGCCCGGCGTGGGGACGGCCTCCTCTCCGAGATAACAGACCTGCTGCTCGAAGATCGCGCATATGCTCCGGGCGCTGTTCTCGTCGATCGGATACTCGCAGAGGAGCGCGTCGACGAGGTCCTCCGTCCCCATCGCCTCCATCGCACGAAGCATATCCTCCTTGAACCGGAGGGCGTGGAGACCGAGGTCGAACGAGAGCGGGAGTTTCTCCGAGAACCAGCTCGGTATCGTGGGGCGGTCGCCGGTCGGGTCGACGTAGAGTTTTCCGCCCCGGCGGTAGGCAAACCGGTAGCGCCGGCCCCCGAGGACGAAGACGTCGCCCTTGTTCATCCGCTCGAGATACTTCTCGTCCAGGTTGCCGGCAAACACACCGTCACGGGTGAGGACGTCGCAGGAGAACTCGTCCGGTATGGTCCCGGAGTTTAAGAAATAGATCATCCGGGCGTTTCGCCCCCGCTTCCGAACCGTCCCGGTC
>MPOY01000004.1 GCA_001896715.1 Methanoculleus sp. EBM-46 | reverse complement strand
AAAATGGACTCGGCGGGATTTGAACCCGCGGCCTCTACGTTGCGAACGTAGCGATCTACCCCTGATCTACGAGCCCAGGGGTGGGAGAGGATATGAGATCAGAGTATGATCTCGATATCTAATTTTTCTGCCAGTTCCTTATATCTGTTCCTGATCGTGACCTCGGTCACGCCCGCGACCTCGGCGACCTCGCGCTGGGTGCGCCGCTCGCCGCCGAGGATCGACGATATGTAAATAGCGGCCGCAGCGACGCCCGTTGGGCCCCGACCGCTCGTAAGTTCGCGTTCTCCGGCCTGCCGGAGGATCTCGACTGCCCGGCTCTGGACCTCACCCTTCAGGTTCAGGCCCGAGCAGAAGCGCGGGACGTAGTCGATCGGGGACGTCGGCAGAAGCTTCAACCCGAGCTCGCGCGATATGAACCGGTAGGTGCGCCCGATCTCCTTCCTCGATACACGGGAGACCTCCGCGATCTCGTCGAGCGTCCGGGGCACGCTGCACTGCCGGCACGCCGCATACAGCGCCGCCGCGGCAACACCCTCGATACTCCGGCCGCGGATCAGGTTCTTGTCCACCGCATCGCGGTAGACCACCGCGGCGGTCTCGCGCACGTTCCGGGGCAGGCCGAGCGCAGACGCCATCCGGTCCAGCTCGGAGAGAGCGAACGCGAGGTTCCGCTCGGTCGCGTTCGAGACACGAATACGCCGCTGCCACTTCCGGAGCCGGTAGAGCTGGGCACGGTTCTTGCTCGAGATCGCACGACCGTAGGAGTCACGGTTCCTCCAGTCGATCATCGTCGAGAGACCCTTGTCGTGGATCGTGAACGTCATCGGTGCGCCGACACGGGAGCGCTTCATCCGCTGATCGTGGTCGAATGCACGCCACTCCGGACCGCGATCGATGAACTCTTCATCGAGGACAAGCCCGCAGCTCTGGCATACGAGTTCGGCACGCTCGTAATCGTGGACGAGCTGGCGGCTGCCGCACTCGGGACAGACGGACTGGACACTCTCCTCGGTGCGCTTCTTCTCGGTCTCTTTAACCTTCTGCTCCCCTCTCTTCTTCAGGGCCTCACGCTGCAACTGCAGCTGCTTTAATTTTTCAACTTCTGCCATCGATTATACACCTATTTTGCAAAGATCTTCTCGCCAACCTGCACGGGACAGCCGTTGTAGCAGAGGACTACGGCATAGGGAGACGATATATTCCCAAAGATATCGACAACCTTCCCTATGGGTTTTAACCGGCGATCCACTGCCTCACCGTAGAGGCGGGGCAACTGCGCAGCATCACATCGCAAGATTAACAAGCGATTACCGCAAACACTTACAGAACGACCGATTAACCGCAAACTGCAACCTCTAGGGAACACTCTAGCTGGATATATTTAGTAACGTATATATATTGAACATAAGATTATAAAAACGTTTCGCTAAAATATAAATACTCCATCTTACTTCTGAAGAAACCGTTTCACATCCCGGGAGAGTACATCCCGTGATTCCGCCTCCGTCAGCCCCGCGCCGAGCGCAACCTCCCACCGCGCCCCCTCTGCCATCAGATCGGACGGTGCATGCGTATCGGAATCGACCGTGAGGAGACAGCCGGCCTCCCGTGCCACACCCACCACATGGCCGTTTGTCCGGTTATGCCCCGCACGGGAGGTGATCTCAAGCGCGACACCGTGCTCTGCAGCCGCGCGGGCATCCTCGACCGTTATCAGCCCGGGGTGGCCGAGCACGTCGACGTACTCGCAGGTGCAGGCGGCGCGGTTGGTCCCGGGCGCGACCGGCTCCATCACCGTCTCCCCATGGACCACGACGATATCGGCACCGCGCTCTTTCGCCTCGCGCGCGAGCGCCGGGATCAAGGACGGCGGGACATGGGTGAGTTCCACACCGACGAGCAGGTCCACGCCGTACCATCGCGCCGCATCCCGGACCATGCTCACCGCATCCACCAGATGCACGAGGTTCGAGGCATCCGCATGGTCGGTGATGGCGAGAGTCTTATAGCCGAGGACGGCAGCCCGCCGGACGAGTTCCGTCGGGAGGAGTTCGCCGTCGGAGAGGAGGGTGTGAGTGTGCAGGTCGTACATCGGGGTCACTTCCGGCCAATCTCGCGGGCAACCTTCCGAATCAGGTCTTCCTTACTCCCTTTCCACTCCACCGCAACCCGGCCTTCGCGCTCCGCCCACCAGGCGGGGTGGTGGTGCGCCTCCACCCGGTACGGAACCTTCATCTTCCGCAAGGCGGTCTCGATGGCGGGGAGATCCGGCGACTTCACGCCGAGGTTTCTCGAGACCCGGCGGCCCTCCCGCCGCTGCAGCGTGCCGTCGAAGTAACAGGGATACAGGATGCGTTCAGCGCTCATTGCCGTAGGGGTTGGGTGTTAACCTATAAACAGATCATGATCACATTACTTACCATGCACCATATCGACGTCCATGTGGAGAAGGACATCTACGACGTCAACAACCGCATCGCGGACGCCAACGCCGAACATCTCAGGGAGCACGGCATCCGGGCGTTCGACCTCCTCGGCGCGATTGGGTCGGGGAAGACCGCCACAATCGAGCGACTCGTCCCGCTTCTTAGGGAGCGGGGGATCCGCGTCGGCGCCATCGCAGGAGACGTCTACGGTGATGATGATTTTAAGCGGATCGTTTCTCTCGGGGTTCCGGCCTGCAACGTGAACACCGGGAAAGAGTGTCACCTCGACGCCCACCTAGTGGAGCACGCCATAGAACACCTGCCGCTTGACGATATCGACATCCTCTTCATCGAGAACGTCGGCAACATGATCTGCCCGACCGACTTCCGGCTGGGCGCCGAGAAGAGGATCGTCGTCATCAGCTCGACGGAGGGGGACGATGTGGTGAACAAGCACCCGATGATGTTTCGGGGCAGTAACATCGGCGTCATCAACAAGGTCGACCTCGCTCCGTTTGTCGGCGCCGACCTCGACCGGATGGAACGCGACATGCGCCGCTACAACCCGGAGATGCAGATCTTCCGGACGAACATGAAGACCGGGGAAGGGATCCGGGAACTGCTGGACGCGATCCTCGCGTGATCAGCACAGTTAAATATTCCCGCCCCGAATAGTTATAGCACTTTAACGAGAGATTGCTTTCCCGCGACGGGTATCGCGTCCTCATCAGAGTATATCGGTGGTCACATGCAGTGGCAAGGAAGATCAGTACGGAAGCCATCGGGCGGACGCTACCACACCTCCCAGGGCAAGAAGAGATCGGAGATCGGCAGAGCTCCGGCAGAGACGCACATCGGTGAAGAGCGCAAGAAGGTCGTCCGGACCTACGGGGGCAACCAGAAGGTTCGAGCGCTCCGCCTGGACTACGCGACGGTCGCAAACCCGGCAACCGGCGAGACCCACAAGGCGAAGATCGAGGCGGTCGAGGCAAACAGCGCCAACCCGAACTACGTCCGGCGGAGCCTCCTGACCAAAGGCGCCGTCATCAGGACGGATGTTGGGCGCGCACGGATCGTCAGCAGACCCGGTCAGGACGGCGTCGTCAACGCTGTCCTGATCGCATAAGATACTTTTTT
>MPOY01000409.1 GCA_001896715.1 Methanoculleus sp. EBM-46 | reverse complement strand
CGCTGGCTCCCCTCACGGAGGAGTTCGAAGGTGCTGGTGGTCTTGTAATTGACCTCCTTGCAGGTGATGGTGATCTGGTAGGTCCCCGGATACCAGGAACTGGTATCGATCGGGTCCATATAATAGAACGGCCGCGCCCCCAGGTCCGGGTCATACTCCCGGGGGATGGTCTCGTTGATCGGGATCTTCATCGCGGTGTTCGCCTTGCCCGACTCATAGAGGTCGAGCGCGGCGATCGTCAGGATCAGGTCGTCGTGAACATCCGTTTTATCGGCGGTTTCTCCTTTCCCGGCAAGGTTGGTTGTCCCGCTGACGATCAGTTCGTCCCCGACGACCAGCTCCCCGACCGGGTTGATTCGGACGACCGGATTTTCAACCGTGAACGTATCCATCATGTAGAGGTCGTTCATGGACGACGAGTCCAGCGCCCGTACCAGGGCTTCGACCGCGGCCCGACCATCAAGCATCCCGACGTTCGCTATCAGGCTGCCGTCGGCCGTGCTGTACAGTCCGTTCACGCTCCCCCGGAAGTAGAGGTTGTTCTCGGGCAGGACGTCGAACTGATTGTCCGTCCCGGGGTGGTGATAGACGATGAAGTAGTCTCCGGGAGAGAGGTCGTAGGTAAAACTTCGCGGGAGGGTGATCCCGTAGGCCCCGTCGTCCTCGAGGGGGAACCGGGGGTTATAGTCGGCATACTTGAAGTTCGGGCCGAAGATGTACCACTTCATGTGCCCGGAGGAAGTGGAGGTATGGCCGGGGCTTCCGCGGCCGTACCACCACGAATACAGGTAGTCCCCGCGGGCAAACACCCCGCCGGTCTCTTCGTCGAATTTCGCATGAAGGGACGGCATATTGAGTTCGTAGTCCCACGACGGCGGGACTTCTCCGTCGATGGAGCCGGGGGATCCCGGATAACCGCTATTGCGGTGCCCGATCGGCTGGAGGTTGGCATGGACGGTGTAGGTACCTGCATCGCAGGAGATCTGCGAGGTGTCCCACAAATATGCCCACGTTCCAAAGAGGGGGTTGTACTCGGTCACCGTGAACGTGGCAGGGACGCCGTCTTCAACAGACCGCGACAGATCGGTCAGGGGCGCGCCGTTCGGCGGCAGGTTGGGTCCCGTGACGTAGAGGTAGATCGGGATGCGGGATGGCGAGTTTGAAGCCGCTAGATTGGTCAATCCTCCGGACAGTAGAATGGTGTCGCCGATGGCATACAGCTGCTTTTCCGGCCTATCGAAGACCAATGTCATGATCTTCTGGTCTATCCTGAACGTCGCGGTCACCGGCTGGACGATATCGGGGCCGGTTGCCCGGATCGTGTAGCTGGTGACCGGAGCTGTGTCCGGGATATGGACCTGCAGCCGGACCGTGCCGTTCCACCCGGGGTGGACACGCACATGGTAATCGGAGAACCTGCTATCCCACCCGCCGCCGGAGAAAACGGGGTACTCCTCCCCTGCCGGGGGATCGGGAAGGGTGATGTCGTACTGCATGAAGGGGGTCCCCTGGACCGTGAAAGAGAGATCTCCGCTGCGCTGCACGGTCATTTCATTGAGAATGATTGCGGGCGGGTAGTCCCGCACCGTGAAGGTGTACGGTACTTCGTGGTTGAGGCCGTTGAGGGTCATCCGGAAGACCATCGTCACCTGGGTGTTCCGGGAGACGCCGCTCTGATCGGAGAACCGGAAGACGAAGGTGTCGTTCCAGGCTGCGGGATCCGCGGAGAAGGCCGCAAGAGAGACTGTATCCCCGGCAACGTTCGTGATGCTCGAAGTTTTGACGTTACCCTGTAGTTCGTACTCGTACCATGGGCCCTGGAACTCGCTGTATGGGAGGGTGTGGTCAGGGAGCAGGAACTGCACCCCCATCCGGTAAGGGATGGGATTCTGCCGGCTGGGGTTCGGGACGGGCTCGACATCCGTCCCAAAGGTGCGGATCATCACCTGTCCGAGACTGCCGGCAACGTCCTGCACCAGGCAGTATCTCCCCTGATTAACCGTCCCATCGCTGTAAACGGGATAGTATTGGCCGGGATTTCCACGGATGTAGTTCGCGATGCCGTTGATGAGAGCGATCGGGTCGGTCTGCTGCCCCCCGGAATCGATCCTGACCATCCGCACCGGGCCCCCTTTTACCGGGTCGGAGAACGCCGAGAAGTTCACGGTCCTCTCTCCCTGAAAAACGGCATCCCCGGGACTGATCCCGGCGTTGGGGCCTTCAGGGGTCACAAACCGTGCCGAAACCGACGGGGCGGAAGCAACCAGGAGAAGGAGCGTTATCGTTAGTATCACCATGATCCGATATCTGCCCATGTTATTGAGACACCTTGAGACGGGGATGCACCACATTATCAAATTTATTTGTTATAGCGCTATTTCACTTTGTTGCGATGCAAATGTGCATTGCATCTCCGAAATGCGGCTTTGAAAGGCACAGTTCTTCGAAATACGGTCTTATACCAGGTATTTAGAAAAGTTAATAATATATGGGGGACATGTGTTTTTGCAATAAAATTTGAGATAACTAAATTAATTTTGTAAACGGGAGAGAACATGGACATGCAATTCAGGAGAAAAACACCGCCATCGGGAGAAACAGAGCAGCCCGGCCCTGCCAGGTGGGACGATGCGGTCTCGCCGGTCGTCGGCGTGATGTTGATGCTCGTCGTAACGATCATCGTTGCCGCGATCGTCAGCAGTTTCGCCGGGGGCCTGGGGTCCACCAGCGGCACGGCGCCGGCGGCGACGCTGGCAATCAAGATGTTCGCCGGACCGAGCGACAAAAACGTGACCATCGAACACCTGGGCGGCGATCCCCTGGCGACGAAGGATCTCCAGATCATCAGCACGTACACTGTTCCAAGTAGATGGGACCAGGGTCAGGGTGCGAATACACTGACGAACGCCGGGCGTGTGATTAAACACACCATCGACGGATCGCTTGCCCCGATCCCGGAAAACGCCCTCGACTGGAGTGCCGATCCGTTTACCCCGCAGGTAACCAACGACGACAGCATTGTCTCCGAGAGAACTGCAGATCAAACGTTCGGGACGGCAGTTCTTGTGCCCGGCGGGCGGCTCACGTTCGAACGCGACAACTTTCTCGGGTTTAAAACGGGCAAGCGTGGGACCGATGGTAAATCTGGATTTGGATTTGGCGAAGGGGTCATCACACACGTGATGATCGTTCACACCGCGAGCGGGAAGGTCCTCTACGACAAGGATGTGGTTGTACCGTGGTAAATCGGGAGAAAAACGATGCGGTATCCCCGGTCATCGGGGTGATGCTGATGATCGTCGTTACTATCGTCATCGCGGCAACGGTGAGCGTATTCTCCACCGGGTTCGCCTCGGAGACGCACTCCGCACCCAATACACAGATCGAGTACGTCGGAGTATTGACAGGGCCGATAGGCGGCCTCGGGGAGATCGGCCTGGTGTTCGAGAATAAGGGCGGAGAAGCGTTGTTTTTGCCCGACTTGGAGTTTCACCTGAAGTCGACCATGTCCGGGGGAGACGAGGTCTCGATCTCGTACACCGACTTAACGTCGGTGACGTATCGCGGGGTTTCCGAACCGGGCGAGGCACGACTTTCGTCATCCATCGCGAACCGCATGAAAAAGATCGGTGCAAGTGGTAAAAATGATGATGTGATAGCGGATGCGAGGGTTAAGGCCGGAGACAGGTTTGTTATCTATGCAGATCGCTATACCAACGACGGTGCGAGCAGGTACGGGCTTATCGTATATGTCGCGGATCGCGCGAGACCGGGTGCACCATACTCCAGCGGCGAGTTCGAGGTGAGCAGCAGGACGACCTACACGCTCAGCGACAAAAATACCGGGGCAGTCATCGCCTCCGGCACTCTTGTGGGAAGTGTGTTATGAACAAACAGATCAGGAACGGAGATAGTATGAATTCTGATAAGAACGATGCGGTATCACCGGTCATCGGCGTCATGCTGATGCTCGTCGTAACGATCATCGTTGCCGCATTTGTATCGGTTTTCGCCGGAAGTGCCTTTGGGAACACGGAGACAACCCCTTCGGCTGCCATTGACGTGAAGATTATGTCCAACGGCGGATTGAACAAAGATCAGTACGTTATGCTGATCGAGCACCACGGCGGAAGCAGTATTCCAACATCGGATATGAGGATAATCAGTCATTACACGCCGCCGACATCGAAGGAGAAAGGTATGCAGCGTGGCGAGATAACGACCTCGACGACCGCCGTAGGTATAACCGTCAACGGCGAGGCTGTTCCGTCCGTGAAAGTGCCCTACCTCAACGACGTCTCACGCGGAAAACCGGGAGCGGCGGGCACGAACTTCGGGGAGTACACGTTCTCTTCCGGCGACGTCCTCAGTACCGGAAGTTCCGTAGGCACACAGAAAGTACTTGGCTTTGATATGACTACGGCAGCAAAGCGTGCAGAGTTTGGTTTTGAAAGAGGCTCGGCGGTTGACGTCGAGATCATCCATCTCCCGAGCCAGAAGAGTCTCTACAGCAGCAGGGTGATTGTACAATGATCGAAAAAGCGTATAACGGGGGGGACGATGCGGTCTCGCCGGTCGTCGGGGTGATGCTGATGCTCGTCGTAACGATCATCATCGCTGCCATGGTGAGCGCATTTTCCGGGACCGTCGTGCAGGACCAGACGCTTGCACCGCAGGTTACCCTTTCCGTATCGTACGCCTCCAGCATTACGGATACGAACAGGGCAAACTCAATCCCGGACCACCCTGCAGCCTTCAAACCGAACAACGGGATCAAGTTCACCCTCTCCGGCGGAGAGTCGTTCTCGCTGAAAGATGTTACCGTCCAGCTGAAGAACGGGGACAGCGTCATGAACTTCGACATGAACACGCACCTCAACGCTACCGCGGCGGTTGATACGGAGAAAATAACGATTGTGGCGAATTCCGAAGGTAACAATACATACTTTGGACTCCCCGGAGGAGGCGACGAGTTGATAACCGTAGGGGACTCGTTCATGATCGTCGCTGATAACTGTTATGATAATACGCTCTCCGCCGACAGCGTAAAGGGAAGATTCCTTACCTGGTCTCCCAAAAGCTCGACCGGTACGTTCAGGGTACAGGTAGACGTACCCTTCGAGTATGCAATCATCGACCAGCTGAGCGGCAAGCCCATGCAGAGGGGTACAATCATCATACGGTGATTGCCTGCCATTACAGGGTGACAGAACAATGTACAGAGGCGGAAGATATCCGAGGGAAAAAAGCGATCCTCCTTTTTTCACCGAAAACGAGCGTGCGGTCTCACCGGTCATCGGCGTCATGCTGATGCTCGTCGTGACGATCATCGTCGCTGCTCTCGCCAGCAGCTTTGCCGGCGGTCTTAGTGACTCGGCCGAGCCGGCACCGACGACGGCGTTTGATATCAACATACCTGCAGGAGAAAATACCGGGGTGAGAGCCTCCGCTGGCTCGCTTGCTCCTCCTGCTCCCGGATGTGTTGTGCTGACCATGATCGCGGGGGAGGCCCTGCACTCCAAAGACCTCCAGATCATCATGACCTACACCGTGCCGGAGACTTACAACGGAGTGCCCACGACAAACGCAGGAAAAATCATAAAGCACACGCTGGACGGCGCGCTCGGCAGCACGAACACCTGGAGTGCGGGTGACGATCCTTTCATCCCGCAGGTCCACGGCTACCCGAAAGGTACCTCCAAAACAGGTATTGGCCTTCCACCCGGCAATGGTATGGTCGGTGTAGGCACGACCTACTTCGGCACCGGCCTGTTCAAAGTGGGCGAACAGTACTGGTTCAAGGACCGTAATGCGTTCCTCGGGTTCGATGTAGACGACAGGGCAGCGTACGGGTTCCAGGAGGGGTCCGTCGTCCACGTGACGATCATTCACACACCGTCGGGCCAGACCGTATACGATAAGGATGTGGTGGCAACATGGTAGTCAAAAAAGTGCAGGGAGTCACGGAGCACGCCGTCTCCCCCGTCGTCGGGGTAATGCTGATGCTCGTGGCGACGATCATCATCGCCGCGGTTGTCAGCTCGTTTGGAACCGGCCTTACCGGCGACGTCGATACGGCATCGAACGCCCGGGTAGAGCTGGTCGGCGTGTCCCTCGGGGGGGGTGTAAGGAATACACTTGGGCCGGTAGGAGTTGTGTTTAAGAATGCCGGCGGCGGCTCCCTGGACCTCCGGAACCTGAGATTTTATGCGACAGGTTCCGCTATGAACAGTCAGGGATCGGTTACGCTGACCTATAACGATCCCGTCAGCCTTTCCTATGCCGGAATAAAAAACAACTATGATGTTCGGCCTCCGGAAGAAGCAAAAGGATACCGCATGCAGAAATTCGGGAGCGGCCTGACCTCCGAAGATCTGAAGGATCCGATCGTGGAGCCCGGGGAACGGTTCATCATTTATGCTGAGTATTATAAAGCATACTACGCTCCAGCCGTATTCCTCGGCTTCAAAGCCGATCGTGGAGACACAGACACAGCTACCTGGTCAAGCGGTGCCATCGCCGTCAACGGCGGTTCTCACT
>MPOY01000107.1 GCA_001896715.1 Methanoculleus sp. EBM-46 | reverse complement strand
CGCGGTGGTGATCCGGACCCGGGAAGGTGCCTGGATCATACCGCTGGTATCCTTCCGGCGCGTCGCCCGCGGGGAGGCGGCAAGCGCCCCCCTCTTTTTTGGGGTGACGGTATGAGTGGCGAGATCCTGAGAACCGTGAAACTCCTCGCCGGCGGCGTGGTCGAGGTCCGGGCGCTCGCCGACGGCGCCACCCACTCCGGCTACTTCGATGACTATGCGGCCCTCGCCCGGGCCGCGGAAGCCCTCGACGCCGACCCCTCGGTCGCCGGGATCTATATCACCCTGAACACCGTCAACCCGGCGCTCCTCGCCCGGCGGAAAAACCGGATCAAGCTGCGCCTCTCGCGGAAAGATGCGACCACCGCGGACGCCGACATCACCCGCCGCCGCTGGCTCCCGGTCGACATCGACCCGACCCGGCCGAGCGGTGTCTCGTCGACCGACGCCGAACACGACGCGGCGCTTGAGGCTTCGAACCGGATAGCCGCCTACCTCGCGGAGCAGGGGTTCCCGGAACCCATCCGGGCGGACTCCGGGAACGGCGCCCACCTCCTCTACCGGGTAGACCTTCCTAACGACGAGGCAGCAACTGCGCTCGTGAAGGGGGTCCTCACCACCCTCGGCGCCCTCTTCTCGAACGAGGCCGTGACCGTCGACACCGCAAACCACAACGCCGCCCGGATATGGAAACTCTACGGGACCGTGTCGCGAAAGGGCGACAACACCCCCGAGCGCCCCCACCGCCGGGCGAGGGTCCTCGCCGCTCCCGCGGATGCGGCCATCGTTCCGATAGAGCGATTGCAGCACATCGCCGGGCTCCTCCCCCGGGAGGGACCATCACCGCCGAAGAAGGGCGCCGGCATCGACCTCGGCCGCTGGCTCGCGGAGCACGGCATCGCCGTCCGGAGCACCCGGCCCTGGCAGGGCGGGACCCTCTACTCCCTCGCCGAGTGCCCGTTCTCGGGAGCCCACAAGGACGGCGCGTTCGCCATCCAGTTCGCGAACGGCGCCCTCTTTGCCGGCTGCCACCACGACTCCTGCGGCGGAGGCGCCCAGCGCTGGCCCGAACTCCGGAGGATGTATGAGCGGAAGAGACAGAAAGCAGAAAAAGAGCCAGAGGAGCAGCCCGCCCTTCCTCCTCCGGCCGCTGACGAGCACCGCGAGCGTGCTCTTGCGATCCTCAGGACCGGCGACCCGCTCGCCTTCCTGCTCGACACCTTCAACAAGAGCCACGTCGGCGACCGGATCGTCGCCGAGTGCCTCGCGATGTCCCTTGCCTCGCAATCGGTCGAGAACACGAACGGCCTCCACGTCGCCGTCTCCGGCAACTCGGGGAAGGGGAAGACCCATGCCTGCGTAACGATGCAGAGCCTCATACCCGACGCCTACAAACTCAAGGGCACCGTCTCGAACAAAGCGCTCTACTACGACGACGACCTCCGTCCCGGCACCGCCCTCCTCTTCGACGACGTCACGCTTTCCGACGACCTCCAGGAGGTCCTCAAATCGGCGACCGCGAACTTCCGCGAGCCGATCGAGCACCGGACCCTCACGACCGAGAGGAAACTCCGGGTCTGCACCATCCCCGAACGCTGCGTCTGGTGGCTCGCAAAAGTCGAGGATATCGGCGACGACCAGGTGATGAACCGGATGCTGACGGTCTGGATCGACGACACCATCGACCAGGACGACAGGGTCTTCACCCACATGAAGGCGGCGGAGGCAGCCTGCCGCTATCCCGAGAACGACGACATCCTCACCTGCCGGGCGATCTGGGAGGTGATCAAGGCGGAGATCCTCCCGGTCTGGATCCCCTTTGCCCGGCGGATACAGTCATCGGCGACCCAGAACCGCCGGAACCCCGCCATGCTCTTTGACCTGATCAAGTGCCATG
>MPOY01000031.1 GCA_001896715.1 Methanoculleus sp. EBM-46 | reverse complement strand
TCCTCCTCGGGCATGCACCCGAGGTCTTCGCGGCCGGAAAGGATCCGGTCGGTGAGGTATATCCAGTCCTCATCCGAGAGGCGGCCGACCCGCTCCGCAAAGTCTTCCTCGTCCGCTGCGATGTGGTTGGAGACCGGCGGCAGTATCGAGTGGAACTCGTGTCCCGACTCAGGGCAGAGGATCCCGCTGTATTCCGGGGCCAGCTTCCGGAGGATTGCAAAATCTCTCTCGTCGAATTTGCGTGCCATGGTTTCGTTCACTCCCGGGAGCGGCGGCTACAAGAACGTTCGCCCGCCGCGCTGTTACGATTCCGCAAGGAGCCTGCCCGCCCGTGCTATGTTCTCGGTGTCGAGTTCCTCAAAGAAGAGGGTGACACGTTCCGGATCGACGCCGAGCGTCTCCGTGATCGCCGCGGTGATCTCGGCGGCAAGTCTTCGTTTCTGCTCAAGCGTCCGCCCCTTTGCCATACGAATGGTTACAACCGGCATGATGAAAAATGTGGGATGGGACGGTATTTATCGGTGTGCGGTATGAACCGGAGGACCCATCCGTAAGGGCGGGGCGGGGTTCACCGGTACACAAGGGCGCCGGGGCGGACGACCTGAAACGTGGCGGTGCCGGGCGGCAAACCCCCCGCGATCGTGAGCCCCACGATATCCCGGACCGCCTGCCCGAAGGCCTCCCGCTCTCCGGGCGTCAACCGCTGCCGGGCTCCGTCCCCGAGTCGGTCTGCCGCCCGGGCGATCTCCGTATCGAGCCTCGCCGCGAGCGCCTGATCGGTTCTGTCCTCGCCGGCGATGCCCTGGAGGAGGAGCACCTCGGACCCGGGCCGACGACCCGGGACCCCCGCCGCGGGCGCGTGCAGGTCGGCGATGTCGTCGGCGATCTGCATCGCCTTCCCGGTAAAGAGGCCGAAGTCTGCAAACGCAGCGACGACATCCTCGTCCTCGTCTGCCGCCATGGCACCCCAGGCGGCTGCGAGCGCGAAGAGGCATCCCGTCTTTCTTGCGATGATCGCATCATAGAGCTCGATCGACGAAAGCCCCGATCCCCCGAGCATCTCCCAGGCCGCGCCCCGGGCCATGCTCTGCTGGGCCGACGCGAGCATTGCCACGTATTCGGCACCGCAGGGGGCGGCGAGCGCGTACGGGAGGGCGAGGACCCCGACGGCATCGAGGACCGCCCGCCCCGTCCCCCGGGTGAGGTGGTGGGAGGGCAGCCCCCGCCGGAGGATGTCGCCGTCCAGCATATCGTCGAGAATGAGGCTTGCGGCGTGGGCGAGTTCGACGGCACAGGCAAGGTCGAGCGCCCGGCGGGTCGGCGCCTTTCTGCCCGTGAGGGCCGCGTGGGTATGGAGGAGGAGCCCGGCCCGCATCCTCTTACCCCTGAGAAGGAGCGGGACGACGCCGGGGTCGATCGAACCCTCATCTCCCGTCACCTCCCCGATCCGTCGGTTGACGGCAGGTCTGATCTCCTCAAGGAACTCATAAAACGGCATCATGGCTCATCACTCCTCCGGAGGGGTCGATGCACCCCGTTAAGGCGCGGAGAACGTAAAAAGGTGTGGGTCGATCCCTCTCTCCGGTAACTTCATAGTCCTGAAACGCCTTCCGGGCCCTGCCGGTGGGGTTGCGCCGGGATGAGGAGGATGCCGGGTGGGCACCGAGAAGAGGGTGGGACGTCTGGAAGAGGGCGATGCGTTCCGTGACTGGCTCGCGGGCATCCTTGCCGATCGATTGACCGGGTGGCGTGGAAAGATCCGGGTCTACCGGATAGAACCTGCATCCCATGTCGTCTGCCGGTACGAGTTCGCCGGCGGGCCAAGTGTCGTCGGTAAATTTTTCGGTGCACCGACCGGAGCGAGAACCCGCTACAACACGGATGCAGCGATGAAGAACGAGTTTTTAAGGCTCCGGCGTGTATCGGGCTGGATCCGCGTTCCCCATGCCATCGCCACGAACAACCGGTTCCATTCCGTCCTCGTGACCGAGCATGTCCCCGGCCCGACCGTGCGAGAACTCCTCGGTGCAGGCGTATCCCTGTACGACCCCCTGACCGGTGTCGCGCACCTGCTCCGCCGACTCCACGACAGCACACGGACTTCCTGCAAGCGGGAGCGCGATTTTGCCTACTACCATGCGATCCTCGATCAGAACAACCTCTCGAGTTCCCGGAGGAAGCGGTTCGACCGCCTGCTCGGAGCGTGGTGGCACAGTGCGCGCCTCGGTCCGGAGGGATGCATGGTCCATGGCGATGCAACGCTCACGAACTACCTCTTCAACGGAGATACCTGTGCTATCGACTTTGAAGGGTCCCGGAACCACACCCACCCGATACGCGATCTCGGCATCCTGGCTGCAGAGCTAAGAACGTCGGGCGCGAGCATCTCGACGGCCGAAGACTACATCGGCCACCTGCTCTGGCATTATAGCAGGGGTGAAGAAGAGTTCCGGCGCTATACCGCCGTGCTTCCCTTCTTCATGGCTCTCGGATACCTCCGGATTGCACGGTTGCCCTGGCGGGCAGC
>MPOY01000032.1 GCA_001896715.1 Methanoculleus sp. EBM-46 | reverse complement strand
TATGTCGGGGTAGTATTCGAATATCCCGCGGATGAGGGTGCCCCGCCAGGCCATCCAGCGCCGGTCGTACATGATCGCCGCAGGAAGTGCGAGCTCGACCGTCCCGTCGACGATGCTGATACCGATGTCGGTCCGGCCCGCGTAGAGCTTGATCAGGCCTTTGATCTGTTCTACCCGGTCATCGACCATATCGAGGATCGCGTAGGAGTAACTCAGGGTCTTCCCGGCAAGCGGGTGGTTGAAGTCGACGACCGCACGCCGCCCTATGATATCGGTGATGACCCCCTCGCGGCCCTCGACCTCGACCGACATCCCGCGCTTTGGTTTGCCGTGGAACTGCGTGGTCGGGACGGACCGCACGTACTTCTCCTCGTGAGCCCCAAACGCCTTCTCGGGCGGGACAGTGACCTCTCCCTCGGCGCCGACCTCTTTGCCTATCAGCGCTTCCTCAAGGCCGATAATGACGTGGTGGCTCCCCAGGCGGATGGTGACCGGGCCGTACTCCGCCTGCGGGTTGTGGATGCCCGCTTCCTTTGCGTTCTCCTCATCTGTGGTATCGAATATATTCTCGCCGGCACGGCCGGTGTAGCTGAGTCTGATAAAATCTCCTTCCTGAAGTGCCATACCATTCACCTGAAATTACAGACCGCGGTCCGGTTACCGATCTCCCGCACGCCTGTTTCTCGTTGCTCTAATCCATTTGGATGGAATGGTATTTATAGTGATTACCGGGCTGCCCGGCGGGCAGGCGCTCCTCCCGGAGGGCGGCGAATGCAGGAAAAACGCGCTTCATTCATGCTTCAGGTGGGGCCGCCTCCGCCCAAACGTTCAAGTATATCCGGCTCAATCGTGGCCGGGATCATGGATACGGTGCAGCAGCAGGCGGAGGCGGTCTCGTATGCTCCCGCTCCCCCGGAGGAGTTCTGCGGCAGGGAGGGGGAGCGCGGACGGCTCTCGGCCATCATATCCCGGGCAGAGGAGCAGGGGCAGGCGGTGATGATATCCGGCCCATCCGGCATCGGAAAGAGCTCCCTTCTCTCCTGGCTTGCCCATGAGGTCCGGGGGCGCCCCGGCGGGCTGCCGGTGCCCGTCCTCAGGGCGGAGGTCTTCGACCTTCCCGGGATGATCTTCCCGGCGTTCCGGGAACTGGTGAACGACCTGCGCAGGTACGCTGCCCCCGGGAGAGAAGGCCTGCGGGAGGCGATCCGGTATGCCGGCGACGTGCTCGAGAAGTATGCCGCCCCGGTGGAGCCGGTCGGCCTGCTCCCGAAGACCGGGGAGGAGATCGTCGGCATATTCGCCCGGTCGCCGGAGGTCGGGTACGACCGGGTGTGCCGGGCGTTCGGAGAACTCCTCCGGGAAATCGGGAGAGAGATGGCCGGGACGGGCCGCGTCGCGGCGATCCTGCTCGACGACGTCCACCTCGCCTCACACCTTGACCGCCGGCTCCTCCGGGACACCGTACGCGACCTCCCGCCCGGCATCCTCCTCGCCTTCACCTGCCGGAGGGAGGACGGATCCGGGTACATAGCGATCTGCGAGGAACTCCGGGATTCCCGGGTGCAGGAGGTCCAGCTTGCCGGCATGGGGAGAAACGAGATCCGGGAGCTCGGGGAAAAGCGGTTCGATCTCGCTATCGACGATGCGGCCGCCGGCATCCTCGAAGAGACCCGTAACGACCCGTTTGGCCTCGTCGCCTGTTTCAACGCCCTGCGCCGGCAGGGTCTCGCGCCCTCCGCCGGAAACATAGCCGGCGTGCTCGCCGGGGCCGGGGAGCCGGTAGCGCTCGCCTTTGCCACGCTCACCGGCCCGGAGAGAGTCCTGGTAGAGGAACTCTGCATCTTAAACCCTCCTTTCCCGGCGCCGGTCGTCGCCTGCATGCTGAGGTTCACGGAGGCGGACATGATCCGGGGGAGCGGCGTACTTCGGAAGCTCCCGGGTGCCGGGTATGCCTTCGTCCATCCACTCCTGCAGGAATACTGCAGGCGCGAGCTCCCGGACGATGCGCGGATAACGCTCAACGCCCGTGCGGCGGACTGTTTCGAGCGCACCATGCACCGCCTCCCGGGCAGGCTGCACGCCCTCCTCTCGCTTGCCTGCCACTCCTTCTATGCGCGGGAGTACGGGAAGGCGGCGGACCTGAACCTGGAGCTCGGTCTCCGGTTCTTCCACCGTGAAGACTACGATACGGCGCTCGTGCTGACCGAACGGGCGATCGCCTCCGCAGAGCAGATCGGGGACGATCTCCTCCTCGCCGCCGCACGCAGGCAGGACGGCCTCATCCGGGAGAAGATTGCCGGCTCCACAGGGTGAGGGTTTATCGCCATCGAGAAGAGACGATCTGAGGCGACCGGTATGCTCGAAGTAGAGGCAAAGTTTGCGGTCAGAGACCCGGGAGAAGTCAGGGCCCGGCTCGACCGGCAGGGAGTGCATATGGCAAGAAGGCAGCAGGAGCACGACATCTACTACAACGCCCCTCACCGTGATTTTGCAAAGACCGACGAGGCGTTGAGGGTCAGGTACGACGATGCCGGGGTCACCGTGACCTACAAGGGACCGAAGATCCGGGTCGGGAGCGCAAAGGCCCGCGAGGAGTTCAACCTCGCGGTCGCCTCGGGCGAGACCCTTGAGGCTATCCTCTCCCGCCTCGGGTTCCGGCGGGCCGCATCCGTCTCGAAGACCCGGGAGTTCTACGAGATGGGGGACGTGACGGTGACCCTCGACGACGTCGAAGGTCTCGGGACGTTCATCGAGATCGAGATCCTGACGGAGAGCGATCGGGAAGACGCCGCCCGGCGGATCGGGGTTACTGCAAAAGGGTTGGGTGTAGACGGTCCACCGATCTACACCTCATATCTCGAGATGCTGGTATCTAAACAGAAATAAGTTCGATATCAATATCTTTCGGCTCCTTTCCGAAGTGGATGAGAGCCCCGTAGCCCTCCGAGGCGGGTCCGGGGTTGACGACCCTGACGCCGTCGACCTCGACGATACCCCGTGCCTCGTGGATATGGGCACAGCAGATCAGGTCGAACCGGGTCATGTGTTTCCTGATGCTCCGGCTCCCCACGTGATTTTCACCGACAGAGTCCAGCACTCCGTACGGCGGGGCATGGCTGAGCAGGACATTGTGGATGTTCCTGTCCATGTGGTTGACGATCCGGGTGAGTTCGCTGTCGATCTCTTCCTCGGTCAGCTCGAACGGCGTGCCGAAGGGGGTCGTGTTCGAACCCCCAAAACCCGCAAGCGTTATCTTGCCAAGCGCGATCCAGGAGTTGTGTAGACAGATCGTATCTGAGCGTTCGAGCACGTCGATGATCTCACGGGGGTCGCAGTTACCGGGAATTGCAAAACAAGGTACTTCGAAACGGGAGAGTACCGAATCTACAGGCTCAAGTGGACCGAAGTTGGTGATGTCGCCTGCAATGATGACTGCATCGTAGTCGTAGCCGAGAAAAGCGTCAAGCTTTCCGTAGTTACCGTGCAGATCTGCTAAGAGTAGCACATCCGTCATGCACTATAGATGAGGAGTGCGTCTAAAAAACCTTATCTCATGGTCCATCCATGAGCCGGTTATCCTGCCGTCGAGCGCCAGTTTGCCAAGAATCTTCTCCGTTTCCGGGAGGAGCGGGCGCGGCCGGCTCTGCTTGAGCGGGGTTCCGGGCAGCGGCATGAAATAGTGGATGTGCGCTCTCCCCGCCCGGGTGACCATCCGCACCAGATCGAGGGTTGCGCGCTGGTCGTCGTCGCTCTCGAACGGCAGCCCGAATATGAAATCGACGACCGGGACGAGTCCGTTATCCCGGCAGAGATCGGCGGCGCGGACGACGTCCTCCACGGTATGCCCCCGGTGCAGGAGACGGAGCACACGGTCGCTCCCCGACTGGGCGCCAAAGTGCAGGCGCGTGTTCGCGCAGGTCTCGACGATGAGGTCGAGGGCCTGTTGCGATATGCACTCGGGGCGCACCTCGCCCGGGAAGGTGCCGAAGTAGACCCGGCCGTCGAGGCTCCGGAGGAGCCGTTCCACCCGGTCGAGACGGATGTGGACCCCGTCCGACCCGTAAGCGAGCGCGTTTGGGGTGACGAACCGGATGTCGCGGAACCGTGCGGCATACCGGCTGATCTCGTCGACGGAACGGTGTCGCATGCACCGCCCGAAGAGGCGGGGCGTCTGGCAGTAGCCGCAGGAGAAGGGGCATCCCCGGGTGATCTCGATGAACCCTTTCACCGCCGAGAAGGGAGGATGGCCGTCGAGGAGGACGGTATGGCGGGCCGGCGTGTAGCCGGCGGCGGTCGCGACGCCGGGAGGCGGGTCCCGCCCCTCCTCGATGGCAAAGAGAAGCGCCGGGAGGGTGTACTCGCCCTCCCCGACGACGACGTAGTCGGCATACCGCGCCACCTCGCGGTAGCAGGCGGAGGCGTGGGGCCCCCCGACGACGGTTATGCAGTCCGCCCCCGCTATCTCGTCGCGGTAGAAGCGTTCGTCGATGGAGTTTATGCTGTAGCAGGTGACGTCGGGGCGAGGGCCCTCCGCCGCCTCGAGATTGTATCCGTGCACCTCGCACGCTGCAGAGAGCGCGGCGTAG
Organism: Methanoculleus sp. EBM-46; assembly: GCA_001896715.1. Classification (GTDB taxonomy): domain Archaea; phylum Halobacteriota; class Methanomicrobia; order Methanomicrobiales; family Methanoculleaceae; genus Methanoculleus. The sequence continues at coordinate 48 of MPOY01000032.1, read as the reverse complement.
GAGTTGTTTGCCTGGGGGATGTGGCGCCAGTAGATCTTCATGGCTGCT
>MPOY01000033.1 GCA_001896715.1 Methanoculleus sp. EBM-46 | reverse complement strand
TGCCTGCTGCAGCGTCCAGAAGGTGTCTTTGTTCTCGACGATCAGGACGGTTCGCTCCGCCTTCCCCTGCAGGTCCGAGAAGTCCTTCTTCTGGATCGAGAAGAAGGGTTCAAAGACCTGTTTCGCCCGGATATCCTCGAGGGTAAGGCGCAGGTTCCTGAGGATAAGGGCACCTTTGACCGAAGCCTCATCCGGCATGGCGATCGCTTTTTCGTCACCGAAGAGTTCGTATGAACGCTCGTTGACGGTCAGGACCTCGCACTCCTCGCGTCGAAGAATAAGATCGTCGATCCTCAGGATATGGTCGCGATCTCTGAGATACTGGTCGCCGTGGGCCACATAGTAGTCGATATTGATCGGCGGGGAGAGGGAGATGAGTTCGTTCCGGTGCTCCGGCGAGAGGGAAGCGCCGACACCGGCGATCACGTCCCGGTGGATGGTATATTTATCGGGGAGCCGGCCATACTGCTGGAGCGACCGTGCGCCTTTCAGGGGCTCCAGGATGCCGCGTGCGATGAAGGTCTCGACTGTTTTGATGAATCTGTGCTGCTTCGATGGGTCGGCGAAGAGGTTGATTCCGCGCTCTTTAAGAGCGCTCTCTATATCGGTGAGATGGATGCGCTTGTTTTTGTGCTCGAGCACGATGGTTCTGATCAGCCGGTCCATGGATCTATCCGGGACATTACATCTGGCTTTATATAATCCATTCGATCAGGTGTTCAGGCCGGCAATTACGCAATTCTGAAGTCTTTCCCGGGGCAGGGGGATTTTCTATATCCGGGTTTGAAAGCCGCAGTATTCTCTGAGCGTCAGCATGAGACAACATTGACGCGAGAGGAGTGCGCTTATTGAGCCGGCATTGTGTACGATGAGGCTGCCGGTGGCGATGGCCGGCGATGCTCGTGAGCCAACTCAAAAAAGGCTGTATGAAGAGATCACAGATATTAGAGGCAAATTATTTGTTTTTAGATAACCGTTGCGGATACAGGCGAGCCCATTAACGATCCCTTCAAACTTAAGGAGTAGGGTTCGTCTAACTATGTCCTGGAGGGGTGTTACGATCCCATCGCAGTGCACCTATAATCTTCTGCTGCCCATCCCTCGTTGCACGCTAAAAACCGCCGGCGGGTTCGAGCGGCCCGGAACGCCGGCCCATCCACGACCGCGATCTCCTCCGCCGGGAGCGTGTACACGATCCGGTCGATCTCCCGGTCGGCCCCCATCCGCGAGCGCTCTTCCGGCGGGAGATCCCCGGTAGAAAGACGGAACAGGAGGTTACGTCGCCTGCAGGATCTCGATGATCCGATTGACGACCGACGTGACGGCCGGGTCATTGAGATGGCCGGCTCGATAGAGAATCAGGTTGTTACTGGCGGAGAAGAGTCGGTTTGGTCGGACATTGCTCGGTTTCTGGAGTGTCCCCTCCGAAAAATCCATCTCGGTGATACCGACGGCGTAGCGATCCCGGACCTGCCGGCTCGTGATCTGACAGAGAATAGCATCGTCCCCACCGGGAGTCGCAATAACGAGGGCGGGCCGCCGTTTCACCGTCGACAGGTCCGAGAAAGGGAACGGTACAACGACGACATCGCCCTTTACAGGTCGCTCCACGCCTCATCCTCCTCGGGCCGGAGCCAATCTTTCCGGAGCACGGGTTCGCTTGCAAGGGCGGTGTCCGGGACGGCTTTTTGGCGCCGGGCCTTGAGGAACCGGATGAAATCAAGCACTTCGCCATAGGTCCGGGGCGGGAGGTCTTCAAGCTCGCTGATGATCTCCTCTTTTACCTGGCTCATAGATGGTTCACCTCTGCTAGTACAGGATCCTCTGGTGCTTCAATCTACATATCTCTGTCTGAAGAAGGTTTACCGGGGCGATCTATTCCCTGGCACTGAAGAAGTTGGGTGGGGGGCTTTTGGGACATACCGAACACTCCGGAGAATATGCGGTGCGAGAGCCGGTTTTATGGCGTCGCGATCGACGAGGTCGACTCTCCTTCCGAAGAGATCTTCGAGGAAGAACTTGAGATCCATGTAGGTGTCAAAGGAACGGCCCCCTTCCTCGAACTCGATGAGGATATCGATATCGCTCTCTTCGCGCTCTTCACCCCGGGCAAACGACCCGAAGA
>MPOY01000365.1 GCA_001896715.1 Methanoculleus sp. EBM-46 | reverse complement strand
GGCAAACGTGCTCTCGTTCGCGGAAGGCTGCAGAATGGTGAGGTTTCCGGCGGTGGCGGCAGGAACGGTCAGGATCAAACAGAAGAGAAGGATAGCGATGCGCAGAGGTCTCATCGTGCTCATATCAGGATAAAGATCACCTGCAAGGTTAAAGGTGCCGGAACGAGCGGGAAAAAGAGATCGGGGACTGATGGAATAGGCGGGGGTCCAGTCGCCGGGATAGCGATCCCCTCGTTTGTACGCGCATGGCTTCTGGGTCAGCCGGCCCGGCCGGGGCGAACCCGACTCGAACTTCAGCCCCGGCTTATCCGCAGCAAGAGCGATATCGAGCCCCGGTATAGCCGGCACTCATTCCTGCTGTCGATTTGCCTGTTCGCCCACGGGATATCCGCTTTCTATGGCACACAACCGCACGGGGGTTCCGGAGATCGCAACGTATATCACTGAGGGCGTAGAGCAGCATCATGGTGCATCATGAAGTTAAGTGCAAGAAACCAGCTCCCGGGAAAAGTAACGAAGATCGATACGGGCGTGGTCACTGCCGAAGTCACCATCGCACTGGACGGCGGCGGTGAGATCACCTCGGTCATCACCAAGAAGGCCGTGGAGAACCTCGGGCTCGCTGTTGGCAAGAAAGTCTACGCCGTGGTCAAGTCGACAGAGGTCATGGTCGCCATCGACTGACCGGCCGGAACCCATCAGGGTCGCCTCCGTACCGAGATCTGCCCTTCCGGAGCAACCGGAAGGGCGCCAGACTGTTTTACCTCATGGTATGCTCCACGAGAAGCACCCTGCCGCGACCCCTGTATTCACGCAGGCGGTCTTTTATACCTGTATGGAACAGGTGGCGCGAAGATCAGGAGAGTGACGACGTGGACGCTTTCGAACAATTTGCACAGAAACTGATGAAGATGCCCCTTATCGCGCGCATAGATGCCCTCAAAGCCGAGCGAGCGAAGTGCATCTGCATGAACTGCCCGACCTACACCGAATGTGCGGAGAAACTGGACCAGGGCTTCTTCTGTTTCACCGGCATGAGCATCATCTGCATCGACCGAGAGGTCGAGTGCATCTGCCCTACG
>MPOY01000607.1 GCA_001896715.1 Methanoculleus sp. EBM-46 | reverse complement strand
TCCGAAACGCTCGCCACCCAGTGGGAGGTCAGGGAGGAGGTCCGGTGCGTGGATTGCGGCACGGTTGCCCGGGGTTACCGCCTCGTCCGGGCGAAAGACTACGACAGATCCGGAGACCCGGCGCCCGAGTTCCGCTGTGAAGAGTGCTCGAAGAAGAAGTCGGAGGAGCTCAGGAAGAAGGGCATCAGGCACTGAGGGGCACCTATGCGCTCCCCGCCGGCTCCCTCCGCCCCTCTTATAGGAGATACCCACATACCCCTCCGACTCCTTCACTCCTCCCGCGCCTTCTCGCGGGGACACCCATACGTCGCTCCGGCACCCCCACCCCACCCGCGCCTGCGGCAAAGGATACCCATACGCTTCTGCCGGCACCCCCGCCCCACCCGCGCCTGCGGCGCTCCTCCCCCGCCCCCACCGGGGGCGGGGTCCGTGCCCGGGCGTATATCAGGAGAGCAGCCGTATCCGGGGTGGAGCCGGTGGGAAGTCCGTATCCGGCTCTTTCCCACCTATCCCCTGGCACTGGACCGTGGGGATATCGCCACGGGGGGTGGGGCCGACGGGGAGGGGGAACTCGTTCCCCCTCCCCTGTCTCTAACGCTCCCAGAACTCCGAATATCTCACCGACCCTGTCCGGGTTCCTTGTAGATGGGTACCCAAGAAACCCGCCGACGACCCCCGCCCCGCCCGAGCCTCCAGCGCTCCTCCCCCGCCTCCTTCCGGGGACGGGGTCCGTGCCCGGGCGTATATCAGGGGAGCAGCCGTGGCCGGGATGTATCTGGTGGAAAGCCGTGCCGGGTTCTTCTCCGGGATCTCCCATTCACTGGACCGTGGTGGCAATGTCGCCCCTGGGGGAGGCGGCCTGCGGGGAAGAACTCGCCCTCTCGCAGGGCTACCCATATGTATCTCTCTCCTCTCACCACCCCGGCATAACAATCCTCACGACCGCGAGCGTCACACAGGCGCCGACCTGAACGGCCACGTTATCCTCGAGCGGGAAGAACGCCTCGACGATGCCGGCCGCGGCCGCTACAACCGTGGCCGCCCACCAGGGAATAAGGAAGGCGAGCGCGAGAGCGACCGCGGCGACCCCGGTAAGCGTCCCCTCAAGCGGTTTACTGTCCCGGAGGGTGTGCCGCCCGAACCGGAGCCCCACGAGCGTCGATATGCTGTCGAGCATCCCGACCGTGACGAGGCCGGCCGCGGCGTACTCCCGCCCGAAGACGGCGAGACAGAAGAGCGCGCCGATGGCGCCCTTGAGCGGCACCTCCCCGGTGCGTTCCGACTCGTCGAGAATCCGCGAGAGGACCGGGAGATCGTAGCCGCGAGTGAAGGCGTCGCAGACGAGAAACCGGGCGACAAGCACCGCACTCAGGAATACGAAGGCCCCCGGTCGCCCAGACGGAGGACGATCCCGGCCCCGATGAGCCCCATGAGCAGGTGGGCTGTCTGGCGGAACGTCTCACTCATCGCACTGAGATGACAGCCCCAGGAGATAAACCACCGTGCGGATGCCCCCGGGTGCCGGCCTATTGCCGGGGAGCAGTCACCTTAAAGTAGTCTCCTTCTCTCCTACCCTCACGTGAGGGAGAAGATCATGGTAGAAGTACGTAAGTATGTCAACCCGCCCGCCGCCGAAGTGATATGCGAGTTCCGGTTTCCCGAAGAGATCCCCTGGGACCTGACCTACCCTGGCATCCTCTACGGCCACCTGAAAGATACCTACCCGAAACGCGACCAGCGCTACGTCCGCGAGGTGGTGATGCTCCTCGGTCCCGAGGGGCTCCGCGAGGAGCTCCTGGTCGCCGAGCGGTCGATATTCCTCGCTGAGGACGAAGGTTGCGCCGTCCAGGTCGGGCCCCGCCTGCTATCGGTGAGCTGCCAGAAGCCTTACGTCCACTGGGAGGCCTTCTCGGAGCGGATCCATGGGGCGTTCGACCGGTTCCGGGATGTCATCAGCGCCGATGCCGTCAGGACCATAAACCTGCGCTACGTCAACCTCATCGAGATCCCGGAGCGGGAGGTGACGCTCTCGGATTACTTCGCCTTTTATCCCACCCTTCCGCCGGAACTCCCGCGGACGCCGGCGGGATTCATCACCGGATGCGAGTTCGCGTTCCACGACAACCGCGACAACTGCCGGGTGGAACTCACCGATGCTGTCCCTGAATCGACGACGAACAATGCGTTCCTCTTAAACATCGACTACTTCCTCACGGAGGAG
>MPOY01000335.1 GCA_001896715.1 Methanoculleus sp. EBM-46 | reverse complement strand
AGGGCCGAACCCTCTCGACTCGCATGGCTTAATCGAACCCCGATAGCAGTGACCTCTGGCAGGATCAACCAGAATTTGGAAGTATGCACACTACTAAACTTGGGAGGAATTAGCGGTTACTGAACAAATTTCCGCATTGCCAATGCCAACGTCAGAACCAACCCGCGTCATGCGCGGTCGTGTCGGTTCTCCATCAAACAGGAAAACAATGTTTGTTCTGTAGGTATTTAAACATTTGTTTCCTGCATCGGGTCTGAGTCATGAGAACTCCGACCTTCATATCCGTTTTGATACAGGGAGTCTACCCGGACGGGCCTGGTATTTCACCTGTGGGGAAGTAACGTTTGTTGCTTCTGGCATATAAACGTTAGTATTCCACTTCAGGTTCCATTCCGGAGTTCTGAGAAGAACTTCCGGCCCGACTGCAGAAACTCGCCGGAACAGTGCGTTCCGGCGGCCCTGTTTCGCCTGTGCAGGAAGCAATGTTTGTGAGTCATCACATATAAACATTACTTCTCGCCCGGGTCTCGGGCCGGAAGTTCATCGCGTATTCCCGACCCGATCGCACCGGAATCCCGCATCGCGGAACCCGGCGCATCTTGTGAGAATTAACGTTGAACTTCCGGATATATAAACATTGTCAACCTGTATCAGGCCCAAATCACGACTTGAGCCCTCACAATGGTTGAGGGGGAGCCGACCAGACCACCCGAAACGGGCTGCACGGTCCGGCGCCCCGGCAACACAGCCTTACTATGTTGGCGCCAATGTTATATAAACATTTCCCTGCTCAGTCGGGTCCGAGCACCCGGCTCGGACCCCCATGAACGTCGGAAGCCTCGTGCATCCTGCACCTGAATGCAGGATCCGGCACGAGAATCCCTTCCGACTTGACTATTACATGTTGATGCCGGAGGTATTTATACATTTACCCTGCACACGTGCACAAAACCGGTATCCGGCCGGTCGCCCGCCCTGCGCCGCCGGCCGAATACGGCGCCATATATAACCGTGATGCGTGGCGCTCCAGGGCGCGCGCAGCAGCGCGGGCCATCCGTCCGGCGGGCTGCACGAAAAACAGAGCGATATCCGGCACCTATCGGCCCGGACTCGCCAGGATCACTCCTCGTCGGTGTCGCCCTCGGGGATGCGGTCGCCGATGTATACCTCGCCGAAGAACTCGTCCTGCCAGAGGGCAAGCCTCCCCTCCAGCATCAGGAAGAGGAGCGGTATATACACCTCGCGCCGGGT
>MPOY01000558.1 GCA_001896715.1 Methanoculleus sp. EBM-46 | reverse complement strand
CGCTTCATCCCCGAAGACCGTACGGTAAAGCGCCATCTCCCCGGGGTTCCGCCACTCGCCCGCATGCCAGAAGATGTAGACCGCCCGGCGGGCCGCGGCGTCGAGTTTCTCGAGGGCGGCGGCAAGATCGTAGAACCCGAGCGAGAACGCCGCGACGACGATGTCGTGGGGCTCGACGTCTCTCCCGATCGTCGCATCCTCCCAGCGTTTCCGGAGACAGGAGTAGTTCGTGAGCCCCTCTGCGGCCATCCGCTCCCGGAGGATGGCGAGCATGCCCTCGGAAGGGTCAAGGGCCGTGACGTGGGCGGCGGTCCGGGAAACCGGCACGGCGAGCCTCCCCGTCCCGGCACCCATGTCGAGCACGGTCTCGCCGGGTTGTACCCCAAGGATCGCGAGTTCCTGCTCGGTTGCCGATCGTTCATCGCGGGTGACCCGGCGGTAGGCGGCGGCGCGTTTGTCCCAGTGAGCGGCGGGATTGCGGTCTTTCTCGGCACGTTCAGGCGAACTCACGTGGAGCGCTTTCCAGAGCTCGTTCCAGTCGATGATCCTGTGCATGGATGTTCCTTTCCGTGTAATCGTATATCTTGTCTGTTCTTCACCGGATCGTATCTCCGGCAGAACGACTCACGGCAGGCCGCGCTGCCCGTGACTCCCTCGAGTGATCCCTGCCGCTCACGCGGTCGTCGCGCCCGATGAGGCGGTCGATCGTGAACAGCGCGGTGTCCGGATGCGGGTCCGTACGGGAGAGGGCGACCCGGCCGGGACCGCCTGCCTGGAGGCGGGGCCGGGGCACGCGGCGGAGTTCTGCCGCGAGACGAGCGCGTTCATCTACCCCATCGTCGAGGGGGAGGGGATCTGCATCCCCGGCTGTCCGGGCAGGGGTGCCGTCGTGCCCCCGAAAGGCAGCGTCTGTTTTCGGGGGGGGACTTTTGTGCGGTGCCCGTCACGGTTCCCCCGCGGAAGAGAAGGACATATCCGGGATATCGGTTGTGCGTGGAGCGCCTATTCCCTCAGGTAGAACCGCCACTTGCAGAAGATGCCCTCCGGGTGCGGGTCCGGCGGAGCAAAAAGGCACTCGACGACAATCCGCTCATCGATCTGCCGTGCAAACCCCGTGAACTCCGCCCGATGCATCTCGCGGCAGACGTATTCACCGAGGCCGCGCCGCAACCGTGCTTCCTGGCTCGGGCACGAGGAGACGGTGATGATGACCTCGTCTTCCCGTTCCTCGATATCGTAGTTCACGATGATAGCCCAGGGGAAGAGTTTCAGCGCTTTCACGAAACCCCGAAGCCCCTTCTCCCGGATACCGAACCTGGCAACGAGGTCTTTTGCAGCCATCGGGGCGACCCGGCCCCAGACACGCTCGTTGACCGCCTCCGCGGTAGGCTGGCCGAACTCCTCGGCGATGTAGATGAACCAGAACGCATCCACCACCCGGTAGTGCCAGAGGAGGAACGCGAGGTACTCCCGGAGTTCTTCTGAGGTCATCCTCTCGAAGATATCGCTGTTCGTCGTAATCACCACCCTATCAGTCACGCCGGGGTGTCTTGCGGTAGACCATCCCCTGGAAGATGGCGATCTTCTCCGCGGCATCGTTCGTTATCCTGACGGTGTAGGAGGCCAGTTTCGGATTCACGGCGTACTCCTCCGCCTCGGCATAGAGAGGGCCGGACGCTGCGGCCGTGAGGTAGGATATCTGGGCGTTTATCGCTGCCGCCGGGACCCCGTGGGAGTTCGATGCGAGAGCAAAGGCGGTATCGGCGAGGGTGAAGAGCGCTCCGCCGTGGACGGTTCCGTGGCTGTTTAAGTGATGACCCCGGACCTCCATCTTCACCACCGCCCTGCCGGGCGCGACCTCGACGCACTCGATCCCGTTGTGTCGGGCAAAGGCATCGGCGGCAAAGAACCGGGCTGAGTCTTCTCGTGCGACCATATGGGGTAATCTCTCCGGTGACCGTAATAAGCCTATCAGTCCGGTGCGAGAGTCGCGAAAAAGGAGCCGGGTCTTCCCGGGCGGCTCAGTTCTTGAAACTGTGAATCGGTGCGGGGATCCGCCCGCCGCGGTTGATGAAGTCCGCGCAACCGAACCGGTTCACCTTCTGGACCGGCGCATGCCCGAGCAGCCCGCCGAACTCGACGGTATCGCCGACATCCTTCCCGATAACCGGGATCAGCCGGACGGCGGTCGTCTTCTGGTTGATCATACCGATGGCGGCTTCATCCGCGATGATTCCGGATATCGTCGAAGCGGGTGTGTCGCCCGGTATCGCGATCATGTCGAGGCCGACTGAGCAGACACAGGTCATCGCCTCGAGCTTCTCGATCGTGAGGGCGCCGCGGTTCACCGCATCGATCATCCCCTGGTCCTCGCTGACCGGGATGAACGCCCCCGAGAGCCCGCCGACGAACGAGCTCGCCATGATCCCGCCCTTCTTCACCTGGTCATTCAAGAGAGCGAGAGCGGCCGTCGTCCCCGGCGCACCGGCCGACTCAAGCCCCATCTCCTCGAGGATCCCGGCGACGCTGTCCCCGACGGAGGGGGTGGGGGCAAGAGAGAGATCCACGATCCCGAACGGGATCCCGAGTCTTTCCGACGCCTCCTGGGCGACGAGCTGCCCTGCGCGGGTGACCTTGAAGGCCGTCCTCTTGACCGTCTCGCAGAGGATCTCGAAGTTCGCTCCCCGAACGCCCTCGAGCGCGTGCTTGATGACCCCCGGGCCGCTTACGCCCACGTTGATGACCGCGTCGGCCTCTGAAACACCGTGAAACGCTCCGGCCATGAACGGGTTGTCGTCGGGTGCGTTGCAGAGGACGACCAGTTTCGCGCAGCCGATGGAGTTTCTCTCCTTCGTCGCCTCGGCCGTCTCCCGCACGATCTCCCCCATCAGCTTGACGGCATCCATGTTGATCCCGGTCTTCGTCGAGCCGACGTTCACCGAGCTGCAGACCCGCTCGGTCGCGGCGAGAGCCGCCGGGATCGAGCGGATGAGGGTTTCGTCGGTCGGAGTCATCCCTTTCGAGACGATCGCCGAGTATCCCCCGATGAAGTTGACCCCGGTATCCCGCGCGGCCCGGTCGAGCGTCTTTGCGACCTCGACAAAGTCCTCCGGCGACCTGCAGGCCCGCCCGCCGACGAGCGCGACGGGGGTTACGGCAATTCGCTTGTTGACGATCGGTATGCCGTACTCGAGTTCGATCTCTCTTCCCGTCGAGACGAGGTCTCTTGCGAGCCCTGCGATCTTATCGTATATGTTCCGGTTCAGGGCATCGAGATCGGCATCACAGCAGTCGAGGAGGCTGATGCCGAGAGTGATCGTCCGGACATCGAGCTTCTCCTGCTCGATCATCTTGTTGGTCTCGTTCACCTCGAGAATAGTGATCATGGGATCCCTCAGATACGGTGCATCTTCGTGAAGATATCCTCTCGCTGGCACCGGATCCGGACGCCGATGGCATTGCCGAGCTCGTCGAGCTCGGCCACCATCGCGGCGTACGGTTTTGTCGAGGCGCCGGTATCGACGATCATCATCATGTTGAAGTAGCCCTGCACGATCGTCTGCGATATATCCTCGACGTTGACGTCGTTACCGGCAAGATACGTACAGATCTTCGCGATGATCCCCACGGCATCCTTTCCGACGACGGTAATGATTGTCTTGCTCATGCTCTCTCCTGATCTCTGTGTATACTGATGAGGCTCTCAAGGCATTAATCCGATGAGGTGGCGGTGCCGGGAGCGGGAGTGGCAGGCGGCAAGGCTCCCGGAGGGGCTCCGGGAGGAGATCATGGAGAGGATCGTTGTTGAAGAGCGCGGGAGCGGGGTTCTGGTTAAACTGAGGAAGGGGGAGGGGTTTTGAGAGTTGTCAGGCAACAACTACCTGTATCGCCAGTGCTGACATTGCAGGTGCTCCTGGAACGTTTCTCAACCCGGGGAAGCCTTGCAAAAGGGGATTATGTCAAACTCAGGTAGTCTCCTATGTCGTTAAAATGACAATTTTGCCGGGTATTTGAGGAGGAAACCAGCTATTTTTCCCAGCGTATTCAGCACGTACTTCTCCATCACTCCTCCCCCCGCCTCAGTTCCTCTTCCAGCTCATCCACCGTCGGTAGCCTGCCCCGCAGATCCTCCGGGAGGCTGGTCGTCAGTTCGTATCCCGCGACCCCAATCGGTTTTTCCATGTCGCGGAGGGCATACTCGGCGATGATGCGGTTCCTCGACTTGCAAAGCACGATCCCGATACTCGGGTTGTCGTCCAGGTGCCGGAGGAGGTCGTCGACCGCAGAGAGGTAGAAGTTCATCTTGCCCGCGTACTCGGGCAGGAACTCCCCGATCTTCAGGTCGATCACCACGTAGGACCGGAGTTTCAGGTGGTAGAAGAGAAGGTCGATGGAGAAGTCCTTGCCCCCGACATCGAGCCGATACTGGCTGCCCACGAACGCAAACCCGACCCCGAGCTCCAGCAGGAACTCACGGATGTGGTCGAGCAACGCCCGCTCCAGTTCCCGCTCGGCGGCATCCTCCCCGATCCCGAGGAAATCAAAGATATAGGGATCTTTGAGCATCGCCCGGGCGAGGTCCGACTGCGGGGCGGGGAGCGCCGAAGAGAAGTTCGTCACCGCCCGCCCTTCGCGCTCGATAAGCCCGCTCTCGATCTGATGGACGAGGACGTTCCGCGACCATCCGTTTTCGATGGTCTTGTGGATATACCACTCCCGGAACTCCCGGTTCGACAGTTTGTCCAGGATTACACAGTTATGAAACCATGGAATTTGTGCAGCAACCTGCTGCACGAATACAGGGTCAGGCCATGCTTCCGCAAACGACCGCATATACTTCAGGTTCCGGGGGGAGAAACCCTTGACATCCGGGAATTCCTTCCTGAGATCAGTCGAGAGCCGTTCGATCACCTTCGCTCCCCACCCCTCCTCCTGCTGTCTCTGCAGTATGTCGCGCCCGATCTCCCAGTAGAGCAGAATTAACTCCCGGTTCACCGAGAGGGCCGCCCGAACCCGGGCCTCGCGGATCCGCACCTTCAGGCCGGAGAGGAAGGCGGGATAGCCATCGGGAAGTACCGCATTAGAACTCATACCCAAGCCCCTTCAAATTCCCCCGAATCTTCCCTTCCAGCCGTTCCGACTCTGTGAACTACCCCGCGCCTTTTGGGCGGGGCTTCTCGGCTATCATGGCCAACACTTGCACCACCGAGATGTGATGTAGAGGTCTTGGCTCCACAGGCTCGAAGGGCTGTTCCATCCCCACGCGGTGAATATTCACCGCAGCATT
>MPOY01000336.1 GCA_001896715.1 Methanoculleus sp. EBM-46 | reverse complement strand
TACCTTTACAGGCAAACCGGAGGAGCATCCGGGCGGGATAACGGGTCTGGTGATTGAATGGAGTCTGGAGATCTTAAGATTGCATGGGCGCGGCAGTACATGCCCGTACTCTCGTCCATTCGGGAACGGTTTATCGCGGAGAAACCTTTTGCCGGCATGACCGTCGGCATGGCCCTCCATGTCGAGGCAAAGACGGCGGTCCTGGTCGAGACCCTGGCCGCAGGCGGCGCAGAGGTGTACATCACCGGGTGTAACCCCCTCTCGACCCAGGACGACGTCTCGGCGGCGCTCAACACCCGTAAGGGGGTTCACTCGTACGCCCGGCGCGGGGCCGATGTCGAGGAGTACTACGCGGCCATCGACCGGGTGCTCGACGCCCGGCCCGCTGTCACCATCGACGACGGCATGGACCTGATCTACCGGATCCATACCGAGCGGCGGGAGGTGCTCGATGCGGTCATCGGCGGGTGCGAGGAGACCACGACCGGCATCCACCGGCTCCGCGCCATGGCCCGGGACGGGGCGCTTCGGTTCCCGGTCATCGCCGTCAACGATACGCCGATGAAGCACTTCTTTGACAACGTCCACGGCACCGGGGAGAGCTCGCTTGCGTCGATCATGATCACCACAAACGTCCTCATCGCCGGCAAACACTTCGTCGTTGCCGGGTACGGCTACTGCGGCCGGGGGCTTGCACAGAAGGCGCGGAGCCTCGGTGCCCGCGTCATCGTGACCGAGGTCGACCCCCGGAGGGCGCTCCAGGCCCACATGGATGGATTCGACGTCATGACGATGGATGATGCGGCACCCCTCGGCGACATATTCGTCACCACCACCGGCAACGCAGGCATCATCACGGGCCGGCACTTCCCGAACCTGAAGGATGGGGCCATACTCGCGAACGCCGGTCACTTCAACGTCGAGATCGATGTCGAGTGGCTCGCGTCGCATGCGGACTCCACCGTTCACCGCGACGGCATCGATACCTACGTGCTCGGCGGCAGGGCCATTCACGTCCTCGCCGAGGGAAGGCTCGTGAACCTCGCAACCCCGAAGGGGATGGGCCACCCCATCGAGGTGATGGACCTGAGTTTCGCGATCCAGGCTCTTTCGGCGGAGTTCATAGCGAAATGCGGCAGAGACCTTGCCCCCGGTGTGCACGATGTGCCGGCCGTCATCGATGAGGGGGTTGCACGGCTGAAACTTGCCGCGCTCGGTCTCTCGATCGACCGCCTGACGCCCGAGCAGGAGACATATATGAGCAGCTGGACGATCGGGACGTGAATCCGCCCTTCCCCCTTTTTATTTACGGCGGGTGGCGCTGTCATCGTCGATCCTGCGCATAAATCCGTTCCCGCACCTGCGACATCGGTACTGCACATACAGGCCATCCCCGGAAATAACGACTTCTCCGAGGAGTTCTCCCGGTGACCCGCACAGGGGGCATACCGGCCTTTTACCATCGAACCAGCGGCCGCACCGGAAGCACTGGTGAGGGGTGTGTACCTCCGGACCGACGGCGATGGCATCCTCGACGTGGCGCCGATACCCGCAGAAGGGACAGGGAGCGCTTGCATCGGCCCCGTTGCCATCCGGTGGGCATGCGATCCCCGACCTCCGATCCGATCCGCGCATACGGCAACTCCTCCAGCTTCGCACGAAGTCGATCTCATTTAATGGGGTGTCTTTTGGCATTTCAACCTCCCATCCGGGGTTTTCGGCAGATCGAAATCGGTCAACCCGCTCTGTCTCATACATCGGTGTTGGGTTACCGACGGCTTAATGATACCTATGGGTATCTCATGGTATCTCGCCGGAAAAATAAAAACAATGTAATATAATCGTTCAAACGGAATCTCTGAATGAAATAATGGGTCTCTCCGACAGCGTCTCAAGCAAGCAGGTGGGCGTACGACTGCCCGGGCACCTCTACCGGTGGCTGAAGAATAAGGTCGATAGCGGCGAGTACTCGAATATGGCCCAATCCGTCATCGGGGAGCTGACGAAGGTCAAGACGCTCGAAGAGGCTCGATGTCAGGAGACCACATCGCACGGTACTTACGACGACGAACCCCTCTCCCGGATGGTGAACGAGCGCATCGAGGGAGTTCGCCGCGAGCTCCTGGATGAGGTGAAGCGGCGGCGCGCCTGATCCGGGCCCGTGCATAACCGCCGCGTGGGCGAAAGAGATGCACCCTTGCCGATCGGGACCTGTCCGGTGCTCGTTCCCGCCTTCGATGGGGATGCCGCCCGGTTCTCTCTTCCGGAGATCACGGCTACGCTCCGAAGGCGACATCTCGTGGCAAGCATGGGACCGTGCTTCCCGGGCCGCCGTCAACCGGCCCATTGCATTCTGCTCTCCCACACACGGGGGAGAGGGGAATCCGATAGCGTATACGGGCTCGCCGGTGCCTCCGTTCCCCCACACACGGGGGAGAGGGGCCGCACAGGTTGCCGGTGCTGCACAGAGGCCTCCGCTCCCCCACACGTTAGGAGAGGCGGCAGCGCACGCCTGGAAAGAGCATGGTGCCGCCTACGGCGTCGTGCCCCCGGCGAGAGGAGGGGTAGTTCACAACTCCCTCTCGCCCCGGCACCGATCTCCCTCCGGCG
>MPOY01000020.1 GCA_001896715.1 Methanoculleus sp. EBM-46 | reverse complement strand
TCTATGTCAACCATCACCGGGAGCTCGGGAATGTCCCTGAGGCGCTGAGGTGGCGGTGGCTGGGTGCCGGCCTTCGCCGGCGGAGAGGGTTCCGGGCCTCGGTGTGCAAATCCATCCTCGGTGGCGCGGTCACCGGACTCCGGGTAAACGGTCTTGACGTCTCCTACCGGGAGAACCTTACCCTGCGGTTGAACTACTTCGTCGGCTACATGCTCCCTGGAAAGTACTTCGAGGTCGAGAGGAAGGAGAGACGGCCATGATAGGTTCCCGCTAATGCTCGATCTTCTTGATATGCTCGATGGCGTTCTCCGCGAGTTTCTCCCTTCCCTGCAGTTCGGCGACGTCCCGTATCGCCTCGAGCATGTGAACGGAGTCTTCGAGGAAACTCAGGATATCGGCAGGGTAGAGGTCGATCCCGTATTCGTCGAGGAGATGGGCGCCGATCTGGCGATGATCGAGCCCCATCTCCCGGAACTCGATGATGGCGAGGGTGAACTTCCGCTCCGGGCACCCGCAGAAGGGAGCGTTTTTACACTTGCAGTCCATGAAATCGCGGAAAAAAGCAAGGAGCTGCTCCTGCATCCGGCGGTCGAGGTGCTCGAAGTTGATCGCCTTCCCGAGCGATTCGAGGAACGCGCCCGAGAAGACATGGTCCGGCAGCCGGAATCCTGCCGCCCGCTCCAGCTTCCGCGCCGCCCGGAACCGGGCCTTATCCGCGATCACGACGCCTCGCCGGGCTCTTCGTCGAACTTCGCGAGAGACTTCATGGCATTGCTCATGGTCTCGATCTCGATGAGCCATTCGTCGAAGAGGCCGGGGTTCTCCGCATCGTCCTTGATGTACTTCGCGCAACAGGTGGCGCCATCGACAACGGCGGCGCCGATATTTGCCGCAACCTCAAGAGCTTCCTCGAAGTTCTCCTCATCGATGCCCCGGCCTTTCTTCACGAGCGCCTTGATGTCTTTATCGAATTCGCCCTCGATATACTTCCGGCAGGCGGTGAAGAGTACGAGCAGGGAGAGCTGGAGCGACCCGATGATATCCTCGAGTTCTCCCCCGGGAAGCCCCGTCATGACGAGCAGCTCCACGTCGTCGAGCTTCGCGATGGCCTCCTCCTTCGTGAACCGGTCGTTCTGGTAGAGGCGGATGATCTTCAAGACCGAGAGGGTGATATCTTCGGAGAAACTGTAGAGCATCTGCTCGCCTTCGGAGACATCTTCGCCTTCGGCCGGCTCGAAGTCAGCACCCTCCAGTGTCTTGAGCCAGTTGTCCCAGCGCTCCTGATTGTAAAAAATATAGAAGAGTTTCATGGGTTCTGCCTGTTTGGCTTTCGCTTTCTTCGCCATATCAGTACACATTCGGAGTGCCTCTTTTAAAAATCATTTGCTCTCTGTGCCGAAAGCCCGGATCGCCGCGATTCGCGAACCTTCATGTAGGCCCGGCGAGCATAAGCTGAACAGATGACACACGATGCGGATCTCGCGCTGCTCCTGAAATCCTGCGAACCCATTGCGATCGCCCTCTCCGGGGGAACAGACAGTTCGGTCCTGCTGGCCTATGCCCGGCGGCACGGCATCCGGACGATCGCTATCAGCGTCGATACCGGCCTTACCCCCCCGGGGGAACTCGAGGCGGCGCGGGTTCTCTCGGAGCGTCTCGGCATCTCGCACATCGTTATACCGCTCGATGCGCTCGATATCCCTGCGGTCCGGGAGAACCGGCCGGACCGGTGCTACGCCTGCAAGAGGGCGATGATGGAGGCGGTCGTCCGCGAGGCAGAGCGGCGCGGATGCCGGGCGGTGGTCGACGGGACCCACGCCGACGACCGATCCGCCGCAAGGCCCGGTATGCGGGCACTCGCCGAACTCGGGATAAGGAGCCCGTTTGCGGAGTGCGACATAGGAAAGAAGGATATCGAGGCCCTTGCGGCAGACCTCGGGGTGCCCGTCCGCCCACCGTCCGCATGTCTTGCGACGCGCATCCCCGCCGGCGATGCGGTCACCCGTGAGTGCCTCGCGCTCGTCGCGGCTGCGGAAGCTCTCATCGCGAAAGAGATCCCCGGGACCATACGGGTCCGGTGCATCGGGGAGGGCGCCCGGGCCTCCATCGAGGCCGATCTCGCATACCATGATAGGCTGGAAGAACTGCTCGATGCGGTAAGGAACCTCGGGTTTGAGGATGCGGTCATCGCCTCCGGAGGCTACCGCGAGGGAGGTGCGGACGCATGGAAGCGGTGATGATCAGGTACGGCGAGATATTCCTCAAGAGCGAGACGGTGAAACGGCGGTTCATATCCATCATGACGGAGAACATCCGGCTCGCGCTGGAGGCAAAAGGGCTCTCCCACCGCATCGAAACGCCCCGGGGGCGGATCCTGATCTTCGGCGACGAACCCCGGCGCATCGCCGCGGCCGTCGCCGGAACCTTCGGGGTGGTGAGCGCGAGCGTCTGCACGATGACCTCTTCCGATATCGATACTATCGCGGCCGTAGCCGTAGAGCACGCAGGACGGCACCTCCGGCCGGGGATGTCGTTTGCGGTCAGGGCACGCCGGTCGGGCGTCGAGGGGTTCAACAGCCAGGAACTTGCGGCGGCGGTCGGCTCGGCCATCCTCGACCGGGTGCCGGAGGCCACGGTGGACCTCTCGACGCCCGATTACGAGGTCTTTGTGGAGGCCCGGGAGTTCGGCGGCCTCGTCTACGACGAGAGGCTCAAGGGGCCGGGAGGGCTCCCTTACGGGACGCAGGGGGAGGTGGTGGCCCTGCTCTCGGAGGGGATCGACTCGCCCGTTGCATCGTGGCTGATGATGCGCCGGGGGTGCCGGGTGGTGCACGTCCACATGCACGGCGGACGGTTCGGCGGAACGGACGGGGAAGAGACGGTTCTCCGGCACCACGCCCGGCTCTCGGCCTGGGTTCCGGGGCATCCTCTCGACCTCCTCGTCGTGGACATGGAGCCGTTCTTTGAGGTCATCATCGCCTTAAAAGAGCCCCGTTACCGGTGTATCCTCTGCAAGCGGTTCATGCTCAGGGTGGCAGGCATCCTTGCAGAAGAACGCGGCGCCTACGCGCTCGTCAACGGCGACAACCTGGGGCAGGTGGCGTCCCAGACGCTCGCGAACATGGCGGTTATCGCCCCGGCGGCATCGGTGACGGTGCTCCGGCCGCTGATCGGGTTTGATAAGGAGGAGATCGTCGAACGCGCCCGCGCCATCGGGACGTTTGAGGCCCGGGCGGGGAGCACCGGGTGCACGGTCGCCCCCCGTTACCCCTCGACGGCGGCACCTGCAGCGACGATCGTCGATATCGAGGAGAAGATCGGCGCGAAAGACCTCGCGGTCCGGGCGGCGGGGACGGTGCGGGTATATCGCGCGAAGAACGGGGAGATTGCGTAAGAATTTTTTCCACCCGAAAAAAAGGTTCGGGATCTTCAGACAATATTCAGCCCGTTCTCCCGGGCAACCGCGACAAACGACTCCCCGACGTGCCGGGTCTGCTTATCGGTCAGCCCGAAGGTATTGTACTTCCAGACCCGGGTCGAGCCGGGGATGACGCCGGTGATCCCGCGCTTTTTCAGGTCGCTTGAGAGGAAGAAGCCGCGTTTTTTATGCCGCTCGGCCACCGTGTCGAAGGATTCGCGGGTGTCTATACGGGTCAGGGTGTGTTTTCTCGGGTAATCGGAGAGGACTTTCGTCCCCTCAATGGAGAGGAGGGCATCCGTGACCGCCTGTGAATGCGCAAGCTCGACATCCCAGCGCTTCACCCGCTCTTTGACATGGGGGAAGGAGGCCATCATACCGACGACGGTGACGCCCATCAGGGTGCAGCCCATCATCTCCACCTCCTTCATGCCGAACGTCCTGCCGGTCACGTCCCCTTTCGCCTGTGTCATCCGAAAGACTCGATCCGCGTGCTCGCTCGTCGTCGCGAGGAGCCCCGAGGGTGCCGGGGCGGCCATGCTCTTGTGGCCCGACCCGACGACGAAGTCGGCGCCGAGCGCTTTGCCGTCGACGGGCATGATCCCGACCGTGTAGGCCCCGTTGACGAGGACCGGGATGTCGTACTGGTGGGCGACCTTTATGATCCCCACGACGTCGTGGACGTTTCCGAACTGGTAGTCGACGTGGTCGACGAAGAGCAGCGGGGGTGTGCGCGAGAACTCACGGATCACCGCCTCGATCTTCTCTGCAGCGGCGTCAGGGGTGATATGATTCAACTCATTCTTCGGGACCTCGCGCGGGATCCCGCCCGCCGCCTCGACCGCCATGAACTCCGTATAGTGGGCAAGCGCCGTCACGATGACCGGGTCGCCCTTCGAGACAAGCGTGGAGGCGACCGCCTGGAACCCCCGGCGCGCTCCCGGCACCACCCGCACCGCATCCATGTTCAGCCATGCTGCGAGGTCCGCGTGGAACTGCGCGATGGGAGGGTTCCGGATGTAGTCGAGCCGGGGAGGGTTCCGGCAGTTATCGCAGACCGAGTAGCCGTCGCCGAACGATATTGCCGCCTTCATGGCATCGGCGGTGAGTCGCCCGCCCGCCTGGATGGGATCGATGTTGATGTACAGCTCCTCGATGTCGCGGGCATCGATATCGACTGCGCACTTCACCGCATCAGCTCCTCTTCGATGATGGCAATCTGCCGCTTCACCTTCTCGATGGAGGTTGCGGCACGCTTCTTCTGCGCTTCATCGAGGTCATGCTGCGGAGCGGTCTCCCGGAGCAGGAACCGGATGTCGGAGAGGATGAAGAGTGCCTGAAAAACTGCATCAACGGCTCTTTTTGACACGAGATCACCATACAAATATCATTGAGCATATATTAGGTTACGCGTATTCCGGGCATCGGCCCGGCATCGAACACTTTCACACCGCACGCAGCAGCCATTTATACCCGCAACACACGGAGATTAATTGGGCATGAAGATCGTTCATTTAGCAGACACGCATCTCGGGTTGTCGGCGTTCAACCGGGTCGATCCGGAAACCGGGATGAACCTGCGCGAACAGCTCATCTACGACAACTTCCTCGCCGCCGTCGATCGGGTCATCGCCATGCGCCCCGATGCGCTCGTCCATGCGGGCGACCTCTTCCACCAGGTCAAACCGAAGACCCGCGCCTACACGACGGCGCTCGACGCCCTCTCCCGCCTGCAGGATGCGGGAGTTCCGGTGCTCGTGGTCGCCGGCAACCACAGCATGGCAAAGACCCGTTACACGGCGTCCCCGTTCGAGGTGCTCGAGCGGGGCGGCTACGCTGCACGCGGTCTCTACGTCGCCCACCACAACCGTTACCGGCGGGTGGAACTAGGAGATACGATCTTTCACCTCATACCGAACATGCTCGAGGCGGAAGGTTACCGGAGGGCGTTTGATGGACTCGAGTTCTCGCCCGGCACGAACGTCCTCGTCACCCACGGCCTTG
>MPOY01000201.1 GCA_001896715.1 Methanoculleus sp. EBM-46 | reverse complement strand
GTGCCGATAGAGTTCTGCAGAGACCGGATGCATCTCTCCAGGCTTTCTGAGTGATCCGACGCAACATCCGGTCTCCATCCCCGTTCGGCATCGGCAACGAACTCTGTGAGGAGCGAGAGGTACGCAGGGCCCTCCACCCGCCGGCTGCCCGGCCCCGGGACGATGCCCTTCCTGATCCTCGAGGAACTCGATTCCCGTGCACAGTTGATCAGGTACTCCTTCGGGTAATCGATCTCTTCGGGCGTTCCGGTGATGCGTGTCTCCGGAACCTGCAGATACCTTGCCAGTCTCTCCCTATCGGCCAGGATCCAGGCCTCAACCTCTCTCACGGCCACGCGGAAGTTCATGAAGTACGAAGGGGCGGGCAGCCAGTTCCGAACAACTTCCGGCGCGCACCCGGCATCGTGATCCAGATCGACGACCACTACCCAGGGCCGGGCACGGGCAGAAACGTTGAATCCCTGTAACTTCTCCAGCAGATAGGATTTCCTCTGCCTGTAGAGATCCCCCGGCAGGGCCCCGGCGTGCCGGAGCAGCCGTCTCACAACTGCTCCATCCAGCGATCCCTCAAAAGCGCACTGAAACGTTATCGCACTGTCCATCCTACTCCCCAAACCAGGCCAGCTCTGCCGTGTCGCCGGGACAGGTCTTCGGGATGACGACATCTGCAAGGGATAGGCCACCTTTGAGCAGGTCGTCGATCTCCTCGATGTTGCCGGCCGACACAACCGTCGTACCCTCCTCAGAGGGCCGGAGCAGCAGCACCTCATCGAGCCCGATGCCCTCGTCCTGCAGCAGTTCGGAGGAATGGGTACTTATGAGAATCTGGCGGTCACTCTTCAATTGCACCCGGGAGAAGATCTGCGGGACATACCTGATTATCGCAGGGTGGAGCGAGAGTTCCGGCTCCTCGAGAAGGAGCGGTCCTCCGTCATCCAGCAGCGCCCAGAGAATGCCGAGGAGCCTGAGTGTTCCATCAGAGAGCTGCTGCTCGGTTTGCCAGGCTTCCTGCGGCTTCCAGTGTTTATATCTCCCGTAGAGGTGCGGTTTTCCAATGCTGTCGAACTCAACCTTTATCTCGCTGAGTTGTGGCACCGCAACACTGAGCGCCCTCTCGATCCGGCGCAGCATGGAATCCCGCTCTTCTTTTGATCTGCCCATGACCTGCTTGAGGAAATCACTGCCATACGGATCGTTCCTGTAACCAACAGACCGATCCGGTTCGCGGACCAGTTGCGGGACGAGGTGCAGGTAGCGGGTGGTCTTCAGGAAATCAGCGACCTCCCTGAAATCTTTGTTGACGTTGACCTGCTCCAGGTATGTCTGGGTTAACCTTTCGGGATCCTCCTCATCCTGCGCGGAGGGACGGGCGATCACTTCGTTCCCACACCTTGCAACCCGTTCCTTTGCGATAACCGGCAGGTTACGCTCGTCCTGCCTGAACGTCAGCTCGTATTCCCAGAGATCGTCGAGCTCAGCGTTACCCAGCCGCACCATTATGCCTATATCGGAATACTTTCGTGCAGAGAGCGCCCTGAGGCTGGAGACACCACCTCGTTCTTTCACCGCTCCCTGAAATCCGCCACCTACAGATACGATATCCCGTAAGAATTTGAATACGTCCAGGAAGTTGGATTTCCCGGATGCGTTGGGTCCGACAAGGAAAACCCGAGCCTGCAGGTCCATATCGACCCTCTGGAAGTTGCGCCAGTTCCAGAGAGAGATGTGGGTAAATCTCTTCGGCATATCCACGCATCTGGAGCAGTTACCCATGATACTGATCGATTGAAGCCCCGTGTATATTACCCTTTTTGAGGACCGGAGGTTCCCTCACGCAGTATGCCCGGAGATAAGAGGCTGATCTGCAACCTTCGCCGGCAGAGAAACCAGGCTAAATATATCGTCAGGTAGGTTGAATACCACACCGATCGTCCTGTTCCATTCGACTTTGAGAGAAACCTATGAGGATCTTAAAGATTACCGTCGAGGAACACCCTGACGCTTATGTCGCCTGCCCCCCGGGTCTGAAGGGTGTCGTCATTGCAGAGGGGGACACCCATGAAGAGGCGCTTGCCCACAGTAATCCGGACAGCACAACGATGCCGAACCACCCACAAATCAAAAGCCCGACCCTGCGGAGCATCTGCACACAGGCAGGGATTCCGCGCGAAGGGTTCCTGCGAGCGTATGAGCAGGAGCAGGCAATACAGTTCCCTGCCTTCTCCCCGGCAAGAGCCCCTTATTACCCTGCACCACAAACCTGCTAACCATGATCACCGACCGCGAGAGAGCGGCGTTCGAAGCCGGTATCAAGCTCGGCGCCCTCTACCACCAGTTCGTCGGGACGCCCATCGCCCGCGAGACCGCCGCCGGCGTCGAGGCCGCCATCGAGCAGGCCGTCGGCCTCCAGCCCTACGTGACGGAGATCCGCGTCCGGCTGAACTGCGATATGATGGTCTCGAACCGGTTCGGCTACTCGGAACTTTCCGGGCGGATGTTTGATGCCGAGATCACGACAACGGTCGGCGCAACCGTCTGCCGCGCCCGGCTGCATCTCGAGGACGACTACCCCATGATGGAGATTGTCGATATCCATGAAACCTCCCGCGATACCGATAACTGACGACCACATCCACATCGACCCCGTGAACGGCCGGGGCGTCGAGGCCGCAAAGGACTTTCGCCGGAGCGGGGGGACGCACATCTTCCTGGTCTCAAAGCCCTCCTGGTCGTTTGGGGTCGAGCCGTCCTCGGGCGAAGACTACCGGGAGGTTTTTCTCGCGACGCTCCGTGTGGCCGATATGGTCCGGGAGACCGGACTCGTCGTCTACCCGGTCCTCGGCGTCCACCCGGCGGAGATCAACCGTCTGGCGGCGCGTATGAGTCTTGAAGAGGCCGCCGGCGTCATGATGGCCGGGCTCGACCTTGCCGCCCGCTACGTCGAGGGAGGAGAGGCCGTCGCCTTGAAGAGCGGTCGGCCCCACTACGAGGTTCCACCGGAGGTTCTTGCCGCATCGAACGCGATCCTCTATCGCGCGCTCGAACTCGGCGCAGACTACGACTGCGCCGTCCAGCTCCACGCCGAGAGCGGGCCCTGCACCGACGTCGTCGATATGGCCGGCCGGGCCGGTATCCCGGTCGAGCGGGTCGTCAAGCACTTCGCGACCCCCGATACGCCGCTCATGCCCTCCCTCATCGCGCGGCACGAAGATATCCCGGCGCTCGCCCGGGCGGGGCGGCATTTCACCATGGAGAGCGACTACATGGACGAGAACGCCCGCCCCGGCGCGGTGATCGGGCCGAAGTCGGTCCCGCGGTTCACGCACCGCTACTTGAAAGAGGGATTGATCACAGAAGAGGATGCCTGGCGCATTCACGCCGCGACCCCGTCGCGCACTTACGGCGTGGATATCACGCTTCCCTGACGGAACTGCACACCTTTTTGACGACTCCCGTCAAACGATATACGATGTACTTAAAAGTGCACCACGTACCGGACGCCGGTGAGGTGGTGGCTGCCTGCGACTCCGAGCTCCTGAATGTCACCCTGATGCACGGAGACGTGGAGGTCTGCATCACCGGAGGATTCTATGGCACAGAACGTGTCGCTGAGGAGGAGGTCAGGCGTGCTCTCCTGGGTGCGACGAACGCGAACATCATAGGGAAGCGTGTCGTAGCCCTGGCCGTCGCCCTGGGGCTCGTCAGAAGGGAAGACTGCATCATGATCGGCGACGTACCCCACGCCCAGATCTTCGGGATGTAATTCATGGCCATACAGACGAGCATCTGCCCCCGCTGCGGGCAGCCGACCGAAGAGGGGCTCTGCCCGCAGTGCCGGGCCGCGGATACCCGGCTGCTCGCCTGCGAGCCCCGCGTGACCGCGGT
>MPOY01000530.1 GCA_001896715.1 Methanoculleus sp. EBM-46 | reverse complement strand
TTGCCGGATCCCGGGCCGGCCGGAGACGGAACAGGAACACCGTCCGGGTCATCGGTATCCGCGAGGTCCCGCATATCTCCGTCCCCTACCTCTTCATCGCCGGCCTCGTCGAGGGAGAGATGCCGCGGCTGACCACCCGCCTCCCGTTCTTAACCGACGCCGAGACCCGGCGCCTCGGCACCCGTTCGAAAGACGACATCCTCCGCGAGGAACGCTACTACTTCATCGCGGCGCTTCTTGCCGCCCAATCCCGGGTCTACATCAGTTATCCCGCGGCCGACGACAGCACGCCCCTTGTCCGCTCCGGGTTCGTAGACGCCGTCCGGGAGGCTTTTGCCCCGGAGACGTGGGGGAATAGCGACTTTCCGGACTCGCGGCTCGCGAGAGCCGGGCGGACCGGCGCCCTTCTCGCCCGGGGAGAGGCGGCAAATCCCCCGGGGCTTACGGTACGCGAAGCCGTTTGCCGGCTCAATATCGAGAACTACCACCGGAAAGGCGGCTACGACTCCCCCTACGACGGCCTGATCGGGGATGACCCGGCGATCGCCGGCCGATTCGGCGAAGAGGCCGTCTTCTCGGCAACGGCGCTCGAGACCTACGCCGAATGCCCGTTCCGGTTCTCCATGGAGAAGGTCCTCGGTCTTGCGCCGCTGCCCCCGGCCGATCCCGACCTGACCGCACAGGAGCGGGGGAACCTGGTCCACCGGGTCGCCTGCCGGTTCTACGCCGGCTGGCGGCGGGACGGAAACGGCCCGGTCACCGAAGCCGGCCTCCCGGACGCCCTCCGGCGGATCCAGGCCACCGGCCGGGAAGAGGCCGACCGGTTCACGTTCACGAGCCCGGCCTGGGTCGCGGAGAAGGAGCACCTCCTCGGGTCGCCCGCGGCCGGCCCGGGGCTGCTTGAGCGGTTCCTCCGGCACGATGCGGATATGGCGGCTTCCGGTCTCATCCCGCAGGCCTTCGAGGTCTCGTTCGGCCTCCCGGTCTCGCCGGGAGAGGTCGACCTCCTATCGGTCCCCGATGCGGTCGCGATCCCGCTCGGCGGCGAGACCCTCCGCCTGCGGGGGAGGGTCGACCGGGTCGACGTCCTGCCCGACGGCCGGTTC
>MPOY01000278.1 GCA_001896715.1 Methanoculleus sp. EBM-46 | reverse complement strand
GAAGTTCTCTTCACCGATAGTGTTTATAAGATTGACAGTAAACTCCATAAGTCTCTTGCTATGGCGCTGAGAGTGCTCAACGGTCTCGGGTATCTGATCGCCAATCCACTGGAGAGACCAGACTTCTCGAATCATTTTCCTGAGGTATTCTTTGTAAGCTTTCGTAAGTTTTTTGCGTTCTTCCGTACACTTGTTGTCATCTAGCAAGCGCAAGAAGTCTTCGCCATATCCGAAGGGAAGGCCTCTAGCTTTTCTATACTTGCTTTCAATTACGTGTAGTGGAAGAGAACTCGTGAGATTGCTTTCATTACTGCTTGCGGTGTATAGATTTCTGAACGTCTCCGGTAGCGAGCAATACTCTGAGTATTTCAGATGATTTCTTTCTGAACTGTCAACGGCGTTCCCAACAAGAATAGAATTGAATGCAGCAAGAGCCTCGTCAATCGCTCCGAAATCCCAGCTAGCAGGTACTGGGGGAAACTTAGCAAGACTGACCTCTCCTTCAAATATGTAGAAGAAGGGTAGATTGTTGAAAATGCAATATAGTGAAGCCATAATTCCGGGATATTTCTGCCCGCCTGTCACATCAATGAGAATTTCCTTTTCAGGGTAATCTTCTCGGATTTTGTCGAGGATTGTCCAGATCTCAGTGAACGCTTTCGAAAGGCTTTCTATGTTATCGCCTGTGTAATACATTGGTCTCTTGTGTACAATAATTCCGTACTCGCTGAAAGCATTTTCGGTAAGCGCCTTAAGAAACCCATAGATTGCCGGTTCGTTGTCTCTCGAAAAACCTTCTGGCCTATCCGGAAAAACAATGTACTCCACATCTGATACTATATATCCTGTGTTAAGTATTTGCTGGAGACTATCGGTCTCTCCGGCCAAGAAACGAATGTCGTTGTATGAACACGGACTCTTCAGTACTTTATTCAGATCACAACTGAGTTCTTCATCGTCGTTGTATTTCTTCTTATATTTGCGTACTGGGTACTCTTTTTCTTTCTGGAATCCTTCGCGCTCAAATTCTGTTCTTAAATCGGGTATTTTCCCGAAGAACGAAAGACCCTGCAATGCCACAACGACTTGCTCCGGCTTTAGCCTGTTCTCGAGAAACTGAATGATTTTGAATACGCCGTTCTCTTCGTGATTTT
>MPOY01000600.1 GCA_001896715.1 Methanoculleus sp. EBM-46 | reverse complement strand
GGATACGGCTGCTCCCCTGATATCGCCACGCACTGCCCCTGCCCCCCTCTGGGGGCGGGGGCGGAGCGCCGAAGGCGCGGGTGGGGTGGGGGCCGGCGAGAAGTAAGATGGTTGGAGTGTGGGAGACAGGGGAGGGGGAATGAGTTCCCCCTCCCCGTCGGCCCCTCCCCCCGTGGCGATATCTCCACGGTCCAGCACATGGGGAGATCCCGGAGAAGAACCTGGCACGGCTGCCCGCCGGCTCCAACCCGGATACGGCTGCTCCCCTGATATCGCCACGCACTGCCCCTGCCCCCCTCTGGGGGCGGGGGCGGAGCGCCGAAGGCGCGGGCGGGGTGGGGGGCCGGCAGAAGGGTATGGGTATCCCTACAGAGGCGCGGGCGGGGTGGATGCCGGAGGGGAACGTATGGGTATCCCATTACGAAGCGCGGGCTGAGTGGTGCGGGAGAAGGGCCTTCGAATGCTGCTAACTCCATCTTGCGCCGCTGCACGGGGGTGCATTACTCGATGGCGGGTATCTAAACAGGTGAAACGCCGGATTCAGGGAGAGAGTCCGGCCGTTTCACGCAAAGAACGGCTTACGCCTGCTGACGGCTTCCTTGAACGCATCCTCAAGTTCCCTGCCGTGTTTACCCTGGATGTCGACCAGGTTGTCGCTCCGGAGGAGGCAGGGCTTGAGCTTGCCGTCTGACGTCAGGCGCAGGCGGTTGCAGAACTTACAGAACTCCGTATTGTGGAGGGGCCGGACCACCTCGACCTCGGCGCCGTCGAGGCAGTACTTCTTCCGGTGGTGCATCCGGCGGGTGACGACCCGGGTGGCCCGCTCGTTCAACTCCTGCTCGACGCTGTCCACGTCCCCGTGGAACTTGCACTCGTTGAACTCCATCAACTCGATGACCTGCAGGATGAGGTCCCGCTTCGACCGGACGAACGCCATGAAGTCGTCCAGTTCATCCTCGTTGATGCCCTCAAGGAGCACCATATTCAACTTGACCGGGGTCAGGCCGACCTCGACCGCCGCATCGATGCCGGCAAGGACATCCGCGAGGCAATCTTTCCCCGTGATGGCCGCATAACGCTCGGGGCGGAGCGTATCGAGGCTGACGTTCACCCGGGCAAGCCCCGCCTCCTTGAGCGCCGCAGCCTTTTCGGCAAGGAGCGTCCCGTTCGTCGTCATCGAGGACTCGACGCCCGGCGGCACGGAGCGGACGATATCGACGAGGTCACGGCGGAGCAGGGGTTCTCCGCCGGTGAACTTGACGCTTTTGATACCGAACTTCACGCCCACCTGCATCAACTCGGCGATATCCGCAGCGCTCATCTGCTCTCTTGGGTTCACCTCGCCCTCGGCATGACAGTAGATGCACCGCAGGTTGCACCGGGAGGTCAGGCTGATCCGGAGGTTGGTCACGGTCCGATTATAGGGGTCCTTCAACGCCATCGCACTTTCCCTTGAAGTTTTTTGCAATAATGTAGGTCTCGGCACTCCCTTTTCGTGACGCCTTCGTCCGGTACCCGCGGACGGAGTAGAAGTGCTGCTTCATCGCGGCGATCAGGTCACCGAAGAGTTCCCCCTGGAACGACTTTATCACCAGATTGCCGCCGGGCTTTAAGATCGTGCAGGCAAACGCCAGGGCATCCTCGCCAAGCCCGATCGCCCGGGCCTGGTCGTAACTCTTCTGGCCGGAGAGTTTCGGCGCGGCGTCGGAGACCACGATGTTGACGATTCCGCCTGCCTCCTCGCGGATACGCTCCTGGACGAGGGGATCGGTGAAGTCCCCGATGATGGTGGTGACGCCTTCCATGGGCGCGATGGGGTTGAGGTCCACGCCGATGACCTTCCCGTCGGTCAGCTCGCGGATCACCTGCAGCCAGCTCCCCGGCGCCGCCCCGAGATCGACGACGTTGTCGTCCGGCCGTATGATCTCGTTGCGCCGCTGGATCTCCAGTAGTTTGTAGGCTGCCCGGGCTCGGTACCCGGCCTTCATCGCCTTTCTATAGACACTGTCTTTTGTCCATTGCGAACCCATTGCGAGACTGCCCTCCGCTTGAGGCCGGCAGGCGGTACGTGCGCTGCCGGGCACGATCAGGAGACGATATACAATGTTTGATGCATGTGACCATGAAGGTATAGGATTCCGGCATACGGGATACGCCGGGGCACATAGCAAAGCACTAAAATGGATAGGACGATTATATACGTTAGACGAGAGTTTGATAAGGGGTCACAATGATAAAGGCAACGATTGATGCAGATATATTTCGGGAATCCATCGACGCGATCGCCGCACTGGTGACGGAGTGCCGCCTGCACACGGCAGACGATCACACCTGGACACGAGCCGTCGACACCGCAAACGTGGCCATGGTCTCCTTAGACCTCCGGAGCACGGCGTTCAACTCCTTCTCGGCGACGGCCGGAGAACTGGGCCTGGACATCACCAAGATGAAGAACATCCTCGGCATGATGGGAAAGGGCGACGAACTGACGCTCAGCCTGCTCGACGAGGAGCGGAAGCTCGAGCTGAGCTTCGGGGGCTACCGCTATTCGGTCACACTGCTTGACACCAACACCATCCGGAAAGACCCAAACCCCCCGGGGCTTGAACTCCCCGGCAAGGCGGTCATATCGGGAGACGCACTGAACAACGCCATCAAAGCGGCCGCAGTCATATCCGATAAGATAGCTCTCGGTATCGACCCCGACGCCATGACCTTTTTCATGGAGGCGGAGGGAGATACCGACCACATCAAACTCGCGCTCGGTGAAGATCAGCTCGTCGCACTCAACCCGGTGCGGGCCCGCTCCCTCTTCTCGCTCGACTACCTCAAAGATATGGGCCGGGTCATGGCACGCGCGGATGAGGTGGAGGTCTACCTCGGCATCGATCACCCGGTACGGTTCGCCTTCGATATCGCGGGCGGCAACGGCCATGTCGAGTACCTCCTTGCTCCTCGGATCGAGGCCGATTGATGGATGTCGTACTCGACCATAAAGAACTCATCAAATATCCTTTTTTAAAAGAGTCCCAGCAACTGGCTCGCCGGCACGTCGAGTCGCTTGAAGAGTTCCTTTCCGGGAGCACGGGGGCTCTTGCACTCGAGCGGGCAAAAGAACGTGTTTTTGCCGCAATATCAACGAAGAGAGATTTCCAGGGCGAGAGCGCCTCAAACATCAGGCCCGAGTTCGAGATAGCGAGCTATGCGCTGGCCCGGGTGCTGGTCTCCTGCATCGGCGATCGATCCCTCGTCGACCGGCTTGCGCGTTACGAGGCGGAGCGCGCATCCTTCTTCCTCGCGACCGAGAAGTCCGATATCCGGCG
>MPOY01000113.1 GCA_001896715.1 Methanoculleus sp. EBM-46 | reverse complement strand
GGATGGCCGGCTCCTCCACGAATGGGCGAGCGCCGGCGGCTACTCGGGGGTGGTGACGGAGACGTCGCCCACACCGGAGGAGTGGGGAAGGTTCCGGGAGACCGTCGATCGGCTCGGTATCCGGGAGTGGGAGCCGGAGTACGTCTCCGCCCACTCCTGCTGCGACGTCACCTACTGGCACCTCCGTCTGGAGACGGGCGGGCTGAAGATCGTTGTCCGGGGTGCGAATGCCTATCCCGGCTCTCCGGGGCCGGAAGTCTCGCGAGAGTTCCGAGAGTTCCGCACGGCGGTGGAGCGGTTGATCGGGCGGAGCACCTGAGGGTTCAGGGGACGATCGACCTCAGGTACTCGATGCTTTTTTCGTACTGGCGAAACGAGGCCGGTTCGATGACCTTCGTCGCGCTCCGGGGGAGAACCCGGAGCACGCGGCGAAAATCGATGCTCCCCTCGCCGCACGCCAGGTGATCATCCCGGTTGCCGCAGTTATCGTGCAGGTGGACATGGATTGCCCCGCCCTCCTCGAGGAACGGTCCCAGGTTGCCGTTGACGTGGGCGTGGCCCACGTCGAGGGCGAACCCGAGACCGCCGTCGGCAAGGCGAGCGAGGAACCCGGGCTCGCGGAAGAAGCATATGTCCCACGCTCCCATGTTCTCGAGAGCCAACCGGACGTTTACGTCCTGCTGGATGGTAGCGAGGTCGCTGAGCGATCGATTGAGGGCCCGCTCGGCGACGCCCCGCATCTCCTCCCCCCAGGTATGCCCCGGGTGGATGACCAGTCGTCCGGCACCGATACGGTCGCAGAGGTCTGCGAGATCGCTGACGACTCTCACGGATGCCCTCCGCAGGTGCTCGTTCTCGGAGGCGATGTTGATATCGGCGACCGGGGCGTGGACCGTATACCGGAGGTCGAACGAACTGCAGGTCTCTTCTTCTCCAAAAAGGTCGTGGGGACCGTCGGAGAGGATCTCGGCAAGCCCGGTGTACCGGGAGACGAGGGAGAGTGCTTCTTCAAGCGTCCGGTCCATCAGGCAGCAGGTGGAGCACCCGATAGAATTCGTTGGAGGCACTGTATTCTACTACCTCCTCTCCCTTCGCCGCCACGCCAGCGCGGCAACGGCGCACGCACTCACGATGACCGGCGTTGCCGGGGGGAGCGCGGTATCCTGCTGCGAGGTTGTTTGCTCCTGGGCGGGAGCGGCGGACGGTCGAGACGGTTCGGTGGCGGTTGCCGGCGGGAGGGTTTCTGGCTGCACCCTGAACATCGATACGGTCCCGTCGGCCGCACCGGCGAGAATATGCGCGGTATCGGATGGGGCGGAGACGGACCTGATCCGCCCTTCTTCTCCCGTCGCATGCATCCCTATGGTCTCTCCGCCCCGGTTGAGCATGGAGATGCCCCCGTCCGCCAGCACAAGTCTCGATCCGTCTCCGGATATCGATACGTCCGCGATCGCCCGGGGCATCGAAGACTTCCAGAGAAGCCGCCCGTTTCGATTCAGGAGATACACCGTTCGCCCGGTCGATGCTGCGGCAATTGTCGAACCGTCGCGCGAGATGGCCACGTGAATG
>MPOY01000002.1 GCA_001896715.1 Methanoculleus sp. EBM-46 | reverse complement strand
TTCTTCTTCACCCACCCGACATCCGACATATCGGCGGGGCCGCTTGAGTCCACCTACACGAAGCTCGGTACGATGCTTGAGAAACTCGATGCGGAGCTTGACCTCGCAAAGAAGATACGGGCGGTGGATGCCGACGATGTGGCCGAGCGGGTCTTGAACACCCACTTCATCCGCGACCTCCAGGGGAACCTCAACGCTTTCTCCAAGCAAAAGGTGCGGTGCATGAAGTGCAACGCGAAGTACCGGCGGATGCCGCTTGCCGGGAAGTGCACCCGCTGCGGGGGAAACGTCATCCCGACCGTCCACGAGGGTTCGGTGAAGAAGTACCTGGATATGTCGCGCAACATATGCGAGACCTACGCGATAACCGAGTACACGAAGCAGCGGGTGGAGGTGCTCTTCATGCAGATAGAATCGACCTTCGGCGAGCCCCCGGAGCGGCAGCTCGGGCTTGCGGACTTCATGTGAGGGAGGATGGAGGCGAGAGAAGTCCTCTCGGCCATCAGGGCCGGGGTTCCTATCCGGGGCGACCGGCGGCGGCCCGAGATCGAGCCGTTGCCGGGGACCCGTGCATACCGGCTGACGACACCTGCAACGCGAGCAGATCGGACGATCCTCTTCTTCCATGCGGGTGGGTTTACGTCCGGCTCGACGGTCGATTCTCTCGATCTCTCTGCCCGGCTCTGCGATGCGGCGAGATCGGAGGTCGTCTCGGTCGACTACCGGCTCGCGCCGGCACACCCCTTCCCGGCGGCGGTGGAGGATTGTCTCTCGGCCTACCGCTACCTGCTCCGCGAGGGCTATTCGCCGGAGCGGGTGGTGCCGGCCGGGCTCTCGGCCGGGGGGACGCTTGCGCTCTCGATGCTTCTCTCTGCCCGGGGCGCGGGGCTCCCGATGCCGGCGGCCGGGGTTCTGCTCTCGCCGGCGGTCGACATGCTCTTCCTCGGCGAATCGGTCCTCCTCAACCGGGAGACCGACTGGCTCGCGCCGGAGCAGTTTGCGGCGATGCGGGAGGATTACCTCGCCGGTAGGGATCCGTGCGATCCGCTGGCCTCACCGCTCTACGCGGACCTTTCGGGGTTGCCGCCGCTCCTCGTGCA
>MPOY01000492.1 GCA_001896715.1 Methanoculleus sp. EBM-46 | reverse complement strand
TTACTAATCGATTCTTCTCCATGCCGGTGTGCAAGAATCGCTTTATCCGAGATCTCGATCGTCTGCATGTACGTGGTGTCTGCCATCCGGGGGGATATACGTTGCGCAGCAGGTGCGAACCCCCCGTTTCCGGGCAGTTTCCGTCCATTCCGGTAGGGATGATCCGGGAAACGTCCGTGCAGACTACGTATTCCGGCCGTTCTCTCCCTGAGATGGTCGCGCGTGATGCCCTCACCGGGGTTTGGGATGGCCAGAACGAGATCTCCTCTCACCATGAACGGGTATCTCCCCGGCATGGCTCCTCGAACTCCAGGGTCCGAAGGTTCTTCACGAGCTGGTTCCGATAGGCCTGATCCTATGCTCCGGCACCCGTATCCGCGCCGAGGGTGTCTGCGGCCTCGAAGGTCCGGTTCATGGCCTCCTCGATGTGTTTCTCCGGGAGCGGCCGGGCGTCGTAGGCAGACGGGGCGCAGGGGTTCACCCCGTGGCCGTGGTGGGGTGCGGGGATGCCGGCCGCGGCGAAGCGTCTTCCCGGGTATGGCCCGGACCTGGATGTGGTCGATCCCTTTGCGGGCGTGGAGGGCGGCGAACCCCGGGAGGAGTTCGGCATCGGTCGTCCGCAGGGTGGCCCCGATGCGGCAGGGGCGCGGTTCACGTTCCGGCATGGTCTTTCCAGAGGCGGAAAAAGACCTTTGCCTGCCGGGTGTAGACCGCCGGGGAGTCCCGCTTGTACTCGAGCGTCGTCGGGACGGCGGGGTGCCGCCGGAGCCGGGAGAAGACCGCCGCAAGGTCGAGGCCGCCGTCGGGGTGGTCGAGTTCGAGGTGCTCGTCGGTGATGGAGTCGCGCCGTAGGTTCGAGAGGTGGTGGAGGACCACGTCGAGGGTCTCGAACCGCTCGAGTTCCTCCGCGAACGCGAGGCGGCGGTAGTTTGCGGTGCAGGCGAGGTGCGGGAAGTCGAGGCAGAACCGGGCGATCGTGCTGCCGGCGAGAGCGGCAAGTTCTCCGGCGGTGTTCCCGAGGAGGGGGTAGCCGGCGTAGACCGCCGGCAGGTTCTCGAGGGTGAGGCGGGGGTCGGGGTAGCGGTCGAGGAAGGCAGGGAACTCTTCTTCTGCTTCTTCGCGCTTGCCCGGCAGGTATCTTCCCGCGTGGAGGACGATTGTGTCCGCGCCGAGGGTGTCCGCGGCCTCGAAGGTCTGGTTCATGGCCCGTTCGACATGGTCCCGGATCACCGGGAGCGGCCGGTCGTCGTAGGCCGCCGGGGCGCAGGGGTTGACGCCGTGGCTGTGGTAGGGCGCGTGGACGACGACGGGGATGCCTGTCAGGGCGATAGCTGCTATGCGCTCGCGAAAGGCCGGTTCCGGCAGGAGGAAGGCCTGGACCTGGATGTGCCGGATTGCGTCCTCCTCTACGAGCAGCGCGAGCGTCTCCGGATCGTCGATCCGAACCGTGCCGCCGAGGTTGTAGTCAGCCATATACCGTAGTCTGGTTCACGCTTGGAGAAAAAGGATAGCCCGGAGCAGATTCGAACTGCTGTCGTGAGATCCAGAGTCTCACATGATTGACCGCTACACTACCGGGCTATTGGGCTCTAAAATGTTGTT
>MPOY01000353.1 GCA_001896715.1 Methanoculleus sp. EBM-46 | reverse complement strand
GCTGTTGTCGTCACTACCGCTGTTGTCGTCACCACTGCTGTTGTCGTCACCACTGCTGTTGTCGTCACTACCGCCGGTCCCGGGAACACTCAGGTCCAGGGCCGTAACCTTTCCGGGCATGAAGGTCGCGGTCTCCTGTGCGGCCACCCCATTGATGGAGAAGGCGATCGTCTCTCCCGCCTGTCCTGCGGTTGCCATCACGTCCAGACGACCTCCAAGGCGCCAGTCGAGATAGCCGTATCGCCCGGCATCCACTACCTGAATCGAACCGCACTCAGTCCCGCCGACCGTCGCGGTGATCGCGGTTCCTGCCGGTGCAGGAGATCCCGCAATCGTCACGCTGCCGTAGAACTCATGAGGTAAAACGGGGATCTGGCCCCCGGCCCCTGCCACACCGGTGACGAAGCCGAGGAGGAGGATCAGTGCGATGCCGTACTTCATCGATCGATCTCCTTCAGGCGCTGATACCTGCAAGCGTATCTTCCTCAGTCATGTAGATCCAGTAGCCACTTGTGGGCTGCATTGAGCGCATTACGCTGTGGTGGCCACTGTTGACAGTGCGGATGATCGAATCGTCGTATTTCTGGGCATCTGCATCGAAGCCTATCAGGGTGCTCCAGCGATCCCCGAGTGAGAGCAGCGTGCCCATGGCTGACTCCGGAACGGTATCCGTGAAGCCGATCGCGTTCCAGCCCCTCCCGAGCTCCTTTGCGGGCGGGAGATCGGGCACGCTGGGGGCGAAGGTCAGGGGAACGGTGCAGGTCGTGTTTGCATAGACCCAGACGGCGTCGAGCGGCTGGAATGGGTCGGTCGGAGCCACCCGCCTCCACTTCTGCTCCAGACCGTCGTAGAACTGGATCGAGTGGGCGGCGGTATCGACTACATCGAAGATAGCAAGGGTGTTCACCCCGCTAGCAAGCCGTTTTGGTGTCGAGACGAAGTTCCAGCCCGGAGAGAGGGTGATCGTCGCATCGCCCTCCGGCGGCACCACGGGAACCGGCACCCCGGTCAGCACGATCTCGTCGATGCTCCCGACCCTCTGCTTGTTCGATGTCAGGGCCGAGCCGACGAGTTTCAGCGGCCAGGTCTTGTCGTCCTTTGGAAGCGGTGCGCCGTCGATCTCGTCGGCAACGATTATGTTTCTGTTCCGCTTGACAAACGAACTGTTGAACGTGGTGGAGAAGTCGTCGCCGGTACCCTTCACGCCGTCGGGGCCGTAGTCGATGACGGTGACGTTGTAGCCCGCATCCGCGAGATCGTCACGGAAGGGGTCCGTCCCGTAGTCGTGTTTGTTGGCATCGTCGACCCAGCCGCAGAGGACCCAGAGCGGCATGCCCGACCAGACATGACCGTCGTCGTCGGTCCAGGTTGCGCCGTGCCCGGCCATGGCACAGGCCTTGCCCGACTCAAAGTAGGACCGGCTGATCGTATCGGTGACGGCGCCGGTCAGGATGAGGCTCCAGTCCTCCCGTGCGCCCGGCTTGATCGCGATGGTCGCGATGTTCTTGTTGGATACGCCGGCTGCCGAGGGGTACTGGATGCCGGAGTCCCAGTAGTAGTGCCAGTATGCTTCAGCAAGGCACACCCGCATATCGTCGGCGCCGAAGACGCCGTCGGGAGTGTTGTAGAAGAGGCGCGGGCCGTCACGGTAGTCGGGCACGTAGCCCTGCCGCTCTGTCCACCAGGCGATGATCGCCTCTCCCTGCCGCTCGAGCGGGGTGTAGACGTTGGTGTAGTTGATTGTAGCCTTGTAACCGTCGGATGCGATGAGGTCGATCTCGCCGCCTTCGGGGGCTCCGCCCACGAGGTCGCAGAGGTCCCTGATCGAGGTTCCCTTCACGACCTCGTCGACCTTGTCGGGGTTGATGTCTTCCGCCGGGTTCCAGAGGTCGTTCGGGTTGAACGTGGGGCCCTGGAACCTGAGGCGGATACCGTCCGGAGCACCATAGACCATCAGGTTCTCCTCCATCCACTCGCAGGTCTTCGTCGTCTCATTGACGACCGTCTTGCCGTCGGAGGCATACCTGACGACCCGGATGGAGGGCGACTCCGTCGGTTTCTGGAAGTCGACGAGCTGGATCCGCTCGATGTTTCCAACGCTCAGGCTCCCGGCCGCGCCATTACCGACGAGGCGGAGCGGGAAGTTCTTGTCGCCTATCGGCGTGCCGTTGATCTTGCTTGCGACGACGTAGTCCTCCGGGTTTGCCAGGATGTCCATGCTCGAGAACTCCTTGCTGTAGGGGCTTGCTCCACCCGAGGAGACGATCACCGTGTAGCCGGTCCGGGCGAGAGTGGCATCGAATGCTCCCGAGCCGTGCATGACGTCGTCGTCAACCCAGCCGCAGAGGGCCTTCAGCGAGATGCCGGTCCAGGTGCTGACCCCGTCGTTGTAGGTCGCCGTATGGTGAGGGCACGCTTCGGCGTCCTCGAACTCCTCCTTCGTGAAGATATACGTTATCTTCGGCCCCTCAAGAGAGACCGTCCACTCGGATCCGGTATCTGCGCCCGGCAGCCCCTCGAGGGCGATCGATACGATGCCGCCGACCTGCTGCTTCCCGGAGAGGCCGGGACCGACGAACTTCAGCGGCCAGTTCTTACCATCTTCTGCCAGCACTGCTGCGTTCATCTTGTTTGCAACGATGAACGAATCGTTCTTTGCGATATCGGCGATATCAAAGGCGGCTGTGGTTCCGTCGCCGGCGATCACCCGCACGACGTAGCCCTCGGCCGCCCGGGTTTCGTTGAATTTCCAGTGGCTGCCGGTATTCACGTCGTCGACGGCGCCGACCAGGTACCAGAGCGGCATCCCGGTCCAGACCTGGTCTGTAGAGTCGGTGTAGCTCTTGCCGTGGTGTCCGACCCATTCATCGAACTCCACCTGCGAGACCGTCCGGTTGAACGCGCCCGCGAGCGTGATCTCCCAGTCTCCCGAGGATTCGGGGAGGCCGACGAGCTCGATCGTGGCGACGCTGCCGACCTTCTGGCCGGAGCTCACGGCCGGGCCGATCATCTGGAGCGGCCAGCAGGGTTTGTTCTTATCCCCGATGACCTCTGGCAGCGGGTCGCCGTTGAGGGTGTTTGCAACGATGATACCATCGTTCTTTGCGGCGCTCGCGCTATCAAAGTTGATGGAGTAGCCGTCGCTCGATGTGACCTTGATAGAGTAGCCCTTCGCGGCGAGAGCCTCGTTGAACGCCCCGGAACCGTGCTTCTTGTCGTCGTCGACGAATCCGATGAGGTACCAGAGGGGCATGCCCGCCCACTCATTACCGTCGTCATCGGTGTAGGTGGCGACATGCCCGCAGGCGATCCCATCCTCGAAGTACTCCTGGTCGACGGTCTCGATCGACGCGCCCTTGAGCGTGACGGTCCAGCTGGTGGGTTCCACTGGCGGCTCTTCTGAGTCCTCCATGCCCGCGACGATCTTGATCAGCACCGATGCATTATCGGGCGTCGG
>MPOY01000186.1 GCA_001896715.1 Methanoculleus sp. EBM-46 | reverse complement strand
GAGAAAGAAAACCTCGAAAGAGAACTCGAGGAGCTTGACAACCTTCTGGGGGATTGAACCGTCCCTCGAAAAAGCGGAGAGAACCGTCCCGCGTCATGTTTCCCGGAGCATGGACCCACCCTTGGAGAGAGTGAAAGAGCAGTTCCTCGTTCCGACGCTCAGCGTCCAGGTTCCGTTCTTCGAACCGGAGGTGAGAGGTAAGAGGCGGGAGGTGAGAAGAGCGTTAGGAGCCGTCTTTGGAAAGGGAAAAAGAGCGGTTCCGGCGCGATGCGCCCAAGTTCTTCGTTCTTAGTTAGGGAGCGCGAGAAGAGGAGAGAGGAAGAGAGAGGAGAGAGAGGAGAGAACGGGAAGAGCAGAACCAGAGGTGAGAGGGTAGAGGTGTGAGGCGAGAAGAGCGAGATCCCGTATAGGAACACTACGGAATGACCCTGAATAGGAGCCCTGAATAGGAACATTTCAGGGCAGGCTCATCAGGGCAGGCTCTCCCTTCCCGTCATGCCGGACTCCGATCCGGCATCCCTGGCTCCTGTCACATAATCGACTCGCAATCAAAGTAGGTCGAGTTCTTTCAGAATAGCCTCTCTAATCCCTTCTCTGGGAGCTTCATAACCCCAGAAGATCTCCTTGCCGTTTACAAATATCCCTCTTGGCAACGAAAACCTCTCTCTAACCCCGGCATCGTCAATCTCATGAGACCTCAATACTACAAGTTCACCGAACTCTCCAGCGACTTCTTTGACTCTCTGGGCTTCAATATCGCTCGTTGAACAGAATGTGTTGTAGAAAAGATCGACTACTACCTTTCCAGGTTCTCGATGATAGAGATACCGGCTTGCGAACTGAACGGGAGTTTTTACGTCACTAGAAAACTTCAGAAGCATCAGCCTTTCATCTCCATTTCTCGAGATCTCTTCAAATCCAAATCGCTGAAAAAAAGCTACTGGAAGAAACCAGTCGGGCTCGGAGAATCCAAAAGCGACTATGCCTTTTCTCGAGGTTTTTACCCGAAAGTGCCGTAAAGCCCCTAGCTTCAGCTATGGGGATATAAGGCACTTTCATGGTATATTATAAATAATCCATCAGTCGATGGCGACAAGCAGAAGTCGTAAAAACGTTCTTTGAAAACTGGATAGAGTATGG
>MPOY01000373.1 GCA_001896715.1 Methanoculleus sp. EBM-46 | reverse complement strand
TTACCTGATATCGCCACGCACTGCCCACGCCCCCGCGGCGGGGGCGGGGGAGGAGCGCCGAAGGCGCGGGCGCGGTGGGGTCGCCGGCGAGTTCCTTGGGTAGCCATCTACAAGGAACCCGGACAGGGTCGGTGAGATATTCGGTGTTCTGGGAGCGTAGGAGACAGGGGAGGGGGAACTCGTTCCCCCTCCCCGTCAGCCCCACCCCCCGTGGCGATATCCCCACGGTCCAGTGCCAGGGGATAGGTGGGAAAGAGCCGGGCGCGGTGGCCCACCGGCTCCACCCCGGGCACGGCTGCTCCCCTGATATACGCCCGGGCACGGACCCCGCCCCCTTCCCCGGGGCGGGGGAGGAGCGCCGCAGGCGCGGGCGCGGTGGGGTCGCTGGCAGAAGCGTATAGGTATCTCCTTGCGAAGGCGCGGTCGGGGTGGGGGCTGCCGGCAGAAGCGTATAGGTATCTCCTTGCGAAGGCGCGGGCGCGGTGGGGTTGCCAGCAGAAGTGCATGGGTATCCTTACGGAGGCGTGGGTGGGGTGGGGGTGCCGGCAGAAGTGCACGGGTATCTCCCTGCGAAGGCGCGGTCGGGGTGGGGGCCGCCGGCAGAAGCGTATGGGTATCCCTCTACAAAGCCGGCGAGGTGGGGTGTGTGGTGCCGGAGAGGGCATGCAGGTATCTTGTTGTGAGAAGAGGGCGAATTCCTCTCCCCTAAAACAGGCTCGCCTCCGAGTAGACCATGATCCCGTCCTCGTGGATATCAAACGGCTTGATCTCGCGAGAGTGGGCCGACCGGCGCATCTTCACGACCTCAAGGGCCAGGTGAACCTCGGTGAGCCCCGGAGAACGGATATAGCGCAGGAGGATCACCGCATCTGCCAGGTACTCCGCAAGGCCATACCGGCTCCCGTTCGGATCCCGTATATCGGTCTCGCTCGTCACCACGAGGGTGCAGGCCTCGTCCCGCATCATCTCGATGAACCCGAACATCTCCTGCCGCCGGACGGACTCGTCCACGAAGAGCCCTTCAAAGAGCGATATCGGATCGATGATCACCCTCGTGGCCCCGGTGCTCTTGATGAGGGCGGGAAGCTCGCTCTTGATGCTGCTGATAGCGAGGTTGAAGTCGGTCGGGTCCAGCCGGAGGAGGGAAAACCGGTCGCCAAAAATCTTCGTATCCCATCCTTTCTGCGCCATGGTGGCGTGGAGGAGTTCCTCCCGCTCCTCAAGGCTGATATAGATCACCCCCTCGCCCTGGCTGAGCCCCTCATACGCGAACTGAAGGGCAAACATCGTCTTTCCGGTCCCGTAGGTGCCGACGATCGCGCAGATGCTCTGCTCGAGAAGCCCCCCCATGAGCATCTCATCCAGGCCCACGACCCCGAACTTTACCCGGTTTGCCACCTATATCACCACCCTGATGTTCTTCACCTCAAACCCTTCCGCCGCAGATATCTTCACCGCGAACTTCACGAGATCCTTATCCTCGAGGCGGGGCATCACGCCCCGGAACCTCTCAAAGTGCATGACCCGCTGCCGGCGCTGTGCGCCGGTCTCTTCCCAGCGAAAGAGGAGCGTTGCGTCGACACAATCAGCGATCTCAAGTTCCTGCGACCGGTCCAGTATGCCGGAGGTGAGCAGGAGATAGATCGCTATGTTCCGGCGCTTTGCTGCCTGCTGCAGACCGCGCAGGAAGGCGATGAACGCATGCCACCGCGGGCTCCCCGTAAGCGACGGCGCGATCCCGGTCAGCGAATCCATGACGAGCAGGCTATTGTCCGGGCATCCGTCGAGCACCCGGGCAACATCCGCCAGGATATCGCCGCTCTCCCGGCGCTGCTTCTTCTGCAGGCGCTCGATGGTGCTCCCTTCCCCGTACCAGCCCGGGGGGACGATGCTTGCATCGAAGTAGATCTCTGAGAGATCGTAAAAGACGATCTCTTCCTCAAGTTGCGTATAGAGATCCGGGTTGAACGAGAGAGCCATCTCCCTGAGGATATCCTCCCGCATCCGGGTGAGCG
This sequence comes from Methanoculleus sp. EBM-46, assembly GCA_001896715.1. GTDB lineage: Archaea > Halobacteriota > Methanomicrobia > Methanomicrobiales > Methanoculleaceae > Methanoculleus. Next base: position 3,334 of record MPOY01000373.1, on the reverse strand, counting down.
TCACGTACACGATCCTCCCCGGGAGGAGGAGGTGTTCGCCCGCCTTCCCGCTCCGCTTCAGGGTCGCAAGGTGCATGATCGATGTCTGCACAAACTCGACGTTGCCGGCACCATGCTCCCCGAGGAGCAGCACCACCGATCCCGGCGGAGCGCCCCCGTCCAGCAAGGGGTCGAGCGATGTGATGCCCGTCGGTACCCGTAATCGGAGGCGTTCGTGCATGGATACATCCTGTATATAAGGAGAACGATTTATGTATTCTGATCTCGCACAGGATCGGTGGAAGTTGCGGCAGAAGGCAGCAGAAAACAGATTTATATGGATGCCGCTCCAGATCACCTAGTGTTTATGCGGATTCCCGGCGGGAGGTGCCTATCCCCCGGGGACCTGGGCCTACAACGATGCGGATCAAGGAGATTATGCAGCAGACAGCAGGATATCTTCTGACGAAGACATGTACGGGTGCGCCGTTGGCGCGGATGCCGCGATGACGCAGGGTATCCCCCATCCGGCGGCAAAAGAGCCTCCCTCCCGCGAGAGGGGCACCCTCTCCCGCCTCCTGGACCATTCCTGCTTCTTCCGGAAGGTCGGTCCGGCCGCAGGCAGGTACGACTTCGCGGAGCACGGCCCCCTTGTGGAGGCAGAACCCCCTTCCGGCTACGAAGAGCTCGACCGCTACTGGATCGCCGCAGGCCTCTCCCTTGCCGTGATCGCTAAAAACACCCGGACGAACCAGGCCGAATACCTCCTCTTCGAGCCGGTACTCTCGGAGTTCGAGTATGAACTCCTCGAACGGCTCTTTGACGACCTCCGCGACGTCCTGATCCTTGACGATCACGACCTCATTGCCGATCGCCGGGTGGTCCTCTCTCGGAAGGCGCAGGACCTGTTCGCGGAGTACGGCCTCACGCTCGACGACACCTCGGCCTTCAAGATCCGCTACTACCTTGAGCGCAACTTCCTCGGCTGGTCGCGCATCGATGCGCTGATGAAAGACCCTCGTATCGAGGATATATCCTGTGACGGCATCCGAATACCGCTCTTCCTCTACCATCGCCGGCACCAGAACATCAAGACGAACATCTTCTTTGACGAACCGGCATTAAACTCGCTCGCGATCACCCTTGCGCAACGTTCAGGCAAGCACGTCTCGATAGGGAGCCCGCTTGTGGATGCAACCCTCCCCGACGGTTCGCGGTTGCAACTCACCTTCGGCAGCGAGGTCACCACCCGGGGTACATCGTTCACGATCCGAAAGTTCCGCGAGACGCCCTTCACGCCCGTCGAACTGATGGAGACAAAGACCTTCGACGTCGACCAGCTCGTCTACTTCTGGATGGCGATCGAGAACAACAAAAGTCTGCTCTTCGTCGGCGGCACCGCGTCGGGAAAGACCACATCGCTCAACGCGGTCGCCCTTTTCATACCGCCGCTTGCAAAGATCGTCTCTATCGAGGATACTCGCGAGATCACGCTCTACCACGAGAACTGGGTTGCGACCGTCACGCGCGAGAGGATATCGGAAGGGCTCGGCGCCACCATCGGGATGTTTGACCTCCTCAAGGCCGCTATGCGGCAGCGCCCCGAGTACATACTGGTCGGCGAAGTCAGGGGTAACGAGGCCCAGACTCTCTTTCAGGCAATGAACACCGGGCATACGACGTTCTCCACCATGCACGCCGGGGGCGTCGACGCGGCGATCCACCGCCTGGAGAACGCACCGCTCAACGTCCCACGGAACATGCTCCAGGCGCTCGACATCATATCCGTCCAGGCGCTCACCCACCGGGGATACGACCGCGCGCGGAGGTGCCGGGAGATCGTCGAGATCGCCGGGATCGATCCCATCACCGGCAGCCTCCAGGTGAACACGGTCTACGAGTACAACCCCGTGCCCGATACCTTCTCCTACTCGGGGCGATCACGGATCCTCGGCGAGATCATGGAGTACCGCGGCTGGAGCCGGACCCGTCTCGACGAGGAGATGCAGATCCGGCGTTCCGTCCTTCTTGCGATGCAGAATCAGGGCATCAAAGACTACAGGTCGGTCGCCCGGATCATCCAGGCCTTTACGATCGAGCCTGACCGGGTGCTCGCTTCTCTTGACGACCTCGGCAGGTTGATCCGGTGATCCTGCCTCCCTGCATACGGATCCGCCGTCTTATCCGCCGGTTGGTGGAGCGCGACCCCATACGCTACCGGAGCCTCCGCGAAGACCTTGTTGCGGCGAACCTTGGTGTCACCCTCGACCGGTACCTCCTCCTGACGTTCCTCGCCTCCGGGCTCTTCGGCGCCTTCTGGGCTATCCTGGTCTTCCTCGTGCTGCGATTTGCAGTTCTCCCGCGGATGAGCATCGGGATCTACAACGTCTTTGCCATCCACCTCCCGGAGGTCATGCTGGTGGATCCCATGATCAGCATTCTCCAGGTCGTCGCAAGCCTGGTTGTCTTCCTCATCACCGCCTATGCGGCCTCTCTCGTCTTCCTGCAGTATCCAACCCTCGTAAAGGCGAACCGGGCAACCCGGATCAACCTGCTGCTCCACCACGCCGTCGCCTACATGTATGCCATGCGCCAGGGCGGGGCGGAGATGATGGGGGTCTTCCGGGCGATCGGCGGGAACTCTGCAGTCTACGGCGAAGCGGCCCACGAATTCCAGCGTGTTATCCGGGATACCGATTACTTCGGCTACGACCAGATCGCGGCTCTCCGACACCTGCAGGAGACGACCCCGTCGGAGAAACTCGCCGAGTTCGTCCAGGATCTCGTCTCCGTGGTCGAGAGCGGGGGGGATATGCTCGCCTTCCTCGATGCCCGGGTCCGCATCTACCAGGAAGAGGCCCGGTTCGAGCAGAAGACCTTCCTCTCCACGCTCCAGCTCGTAGCCGAGGCATACGTGACGCTCTTCGTCGCCGGTCCGCTCTTTATCATCATCGTCATGGTGGTCATGGGGTTTATGGGCAGCACGCCCATCCTGCAGCTCTCGGTTATCATCTATGTCCTGGTCCCGGTCGGGTCGCTCCTCTTCATCCTCTTTCTTGACGTGATATCGATCAAGACCGAGGGCATCGAGCGGTACACCGAGGCGCGCTGGCTCGACGAGTTCGACGACGTCCGGGTCGAGGAGCGGACCGGCGACGAAGTACAGGTTCGGCAACTGCAGCGCTACGACCGCATCAGGAACATCCGCGCCTTCCTGCGCCATCCGCTCAAGGTATTCCTCGTCGATCCGAACCGGACGTTCTACGTGACGGTGCCGGTCGCGCTCGTCTACGTTCTCCTTGCCTTCTTCATGACCCCGGCCTACACCGACGTCGAGGTGCTGATCGACGTCCTC
>MPOY01000087.1 GCA_001896715.1 Methanoculleus sp. EBM-46 | reverse complement strand
TCCTTGCACTGCTCCTGATGCTCACCCTGCTCGGCATGCATCGGGGGGTTGACCGGTACAACCAGGATCTTGAGTCATAATCGGCAGCTGCAGGCGATGAGAGATTCCGCAGAACCCGGCATGATGCCTGACCAGCCGTCGATCCTCTCCATATTTCAGCATCTGATGCTGTTCGGGGGCATGCTTGCGATCGCGACCGGGTTTGACCCGATATCAAAGGAGAGGGAGGCCCGGTCGCTCAAGGCCCTCCTCGCCCATCCGGTCTACCGTGACGGGGTCATCAACGGCAAGGCGCCCGGCGGGGTCGCGGCTCTCGCGGTCCCCCTCACCGATGGCCGGGCAGGGTTTGCCGGCCTTCCCGATGTGTGCGATCGGCGGGCCTCTTGCGCCTTGCCGGGAGTGGGGGCGACGCCCTTTCATCGAGATCGCACACGAACCCCCGCACGGCCAACCTTTATGCCGGGGCGATCGAATACGTCACTTGCGGGCGCACAACGCGCCATCGAGCCTCCGGGTGCGCTCCCGAGAGTGGGGGAACGAGAGCCGGGAGGCTCTCATCCGTAAGGGCGAAGAAGTTCGCAGCGTTCGCATCGATCCCCGTGTCCGGGAGATAGTTGGCGGGCCGGGTGATCCTATGGGGCAGGATAAGATTCACACTATTCCAGAACGACCGGTACGAGAGAGGCGTAAGGCCCGGCTCCTGGCACAGGCATGGAAAGTCCATCGCTCCCTGGGCAAAGGACCCTCTGCCGCAGACCTGATCCGTGAGGATCGCGACGCCCGATAGTGTTGCGCCGGATTCGGGTACCATCGCGACCATATTCACCACGGAAGAGTCATCGAGATCGCGGAGAGCCATGATCGCACCACGACTGTAAATGGGTTCGCTATTCCGCTCTGGGCTGGCATACCGCCAGATCCGGGCCAGTGTATTGTGCCATCGCATTTTAGAGAATTGGGGTGTGTGCCGGGATGGACACTACGGCCTCCTGCGTGAGACCGTCCCATTGCTCATACCCTTGAGCTCGCGCGAAGGGCGCGAAGTCCGATCCCGGGCACCTGTAACCACGGATCGAGGAGGCAACAAGCATTAGGCGGTTTTCAAGCATTTGCGGTCTGCCGCACCGCCCTACTCCCCTCCAAACCCCCGGTATTTCGCCTGCTCAAGCATCGCATCGAGTATGACGAGCGCCATCATGCACTCCGCGACCGGGACGATCCGCGGCGCAATACAGGGGTCGTGTCTTCCGCCGACGGAGATCTCCCGCTCCGTCCCGGAGATATCGACGGTCCGTTGCACCCGCCGTATCGAGGGCGTCGGTTTCACGGCGAGCCGGACGACGATATCCTGCCCGGTGCTGATCCCGCCGAG
>MPOY01000628.1 GCA_001896715.1 Methanoculleus sp. EBM-46 | reverse complement strand
GTACTCCTCGGTGGTGGTGGTCGCGTGGGCGTAGACTACGGCGCCGGCGAGGAAGAGGATGAGGAGGACCGCCCAGGCCTCACGCTGCACGTTCTTCGCCTCCAAGAGCCTCTTCTTTCATTGCGCGGAGCTCCTCCTCCGATGGAGTCTCGCCGGCGTAGCGGATCTGCTCGTAGCGCTCGAAGAACCCGGCGTGAGCGGGGATAAGCCGGGCGCAGTCCCGCGGGGTGTTCGTGTCGGGGAGACCGAGCCGGGACCGGAGAGCCCAAAAGAGAACGGTCGCGGCCTCGCGGGGAGAGAGTCCCGCGATATCTGCCTGCGGCGGAGTGATGGTGGCTTCTGTCTCCCTGTTCTCTTCGGGTTCTGCCGCCGGGGCCTTCTCTTCCGGCCGGTTTCGGCGCCGGAGGTACCACCCGCTCCCGAGCGCCGCCGCGATTGCCGCTATGAACGGGAGGGGGGAGAGCCCCTCGTTCCGGACGACGATCGTCTCTGTCGGGCTCTCAGAGGCGTTTAAGGGGTAGCCTGCGGCGTTGAACTCCGCCCGGATGGCGTGCTCCCCGGCGGGGAGGGCGAGGCTTGCCCGGTAGGTGCCGTTCTCGTCGGTCCTGGTCTCGATCGGTGTACTGCCGTCGACCCGGAGGAGGACCGGGGCGAGCGTGACCGGCCGGCCTCCGGCGGTCATGAGGCTTCCCGTGCAGACTTCGCCCTCCCCGAGGGTGAGGGTGATGGCGGTATCATCCTGGCGGACCGAGAACGGAGTGACGCCGGAGTAGATCGCACCCGCGACGGCGTAGGCAAGGTGCAGGCCGGCGGGGATCCGGTCGATCCTGTAGATGGAGGTGTAGGCGCCGTTCTCATCCAGGGTGGCGTTCCCGGCTATCCGGCTGTCGACGTAGATCTCTATGGGGGTGCCCGGGGAGCCGCCGGCGTAAGTCCCGGCGATCGAGAAGGTATCTCCATACCGACCCGTATCGGGGGCGACCGCGATGCCGAGGGGGGATGGAGGGCTCTTTTCGCCTCCCGCCTCCACGGCACCGGTGATCTCCACATAGTTTCTGACGCTCTCCCTGTAGGGGGTGGTGTTTACGCCGTAGCGGTCGGCGATCTGGATCGTCGCGTTCTCCCGGCCCGCGTAGGTGGTAACTCCACCCTGCAGTTTCTGTTGAAGCGTCTCGCCCTCGTAGATGACGGTTGTACGCTGGCCTTTGTCGTCCTGGATGTCGATCTCGATCCTCTGTAAGTCCTCGAGTCGTCGGGTGTCGTTTAAGAGAGCTGCGAGAGCAGCGAGGTTTTCCCGGTTGTTCCGCTGGAACTCGCCGATATCGGTTCCGGAGACGTCCAGATTGATGACGAGTCTGTCGAACCGGCCCGAGAGTTCGGCATACCGGGCGAGGTCGCGCTCGGCGCTCTCGTAGTCCTTGAGCTTGATGTTGAGGGTGAGCGTGCCGGTCTGGCTGAGGAGGTCACCCATCAGGGGGATGAGGGCATCGGCATCCCTGCCGGTCTGTTTCGGAACGGTCGCGGGGTCGACGTGGGCGGCGGTCGATGTGTTTGCCGCCGTGTAGAGGAGCGGGGTGGTCGCCTCTCCTGCAAGGAGGGCGAGCGCCGCGATGATGGCGGTTGCAAGGACGATCTGCGAGGCCCGGTGGTTCATGCGGCAAGGATCTCCAGGATTTTCTGGGCGACGATGTAGGCGAAGATGGCGACACCTGCTGCGATGAGGTAGCCGATGTGGCGCATGTAGCGGGGGCGGGAGAAGGCCCCGTCGATCAGGACCGCGATCACGAGGAGGCCGATGAGCGAGAGGACGAAGAAGACCTCAAGGTCGAGCGTGCGGGAGAGGACCATGAAGAAGGCAATGGTGATGAGCCAGGCTGCGAGTACGGTCGCAGCGTAACACTTCTTCGCGCCGGTCAACTTCTCCCCCCGGCGCTCGATAACCCGGCCCCGTCTCCCCGGAGCAGGGGCCGGGATCTCAGCGGTTCCGCCGCTATCGGCAACCCCTCCTGCCGGCAGGAGAGGTTGTCCGGCATGCTGCACGCCCTTCTGGTAGGGGTGGGCTTTCCCGATCCCCGGCGGGTGCCGGTATCATGAGGCTGCCCGGACCTCGACCTCCCGGTAATCGACCGCAACGATCTCCCCACCCTCCATGCCCAGGGCGTAGAGGGAGTAGGTGCCGGGGTTGAGGGTTGCAAGGGCCTCGGCCCCGATCTCCACCTCGGGCCCGTCTGCACGCCCGGAGAGCCCATGACCCGGGGCGATGACGATGCCGGAACCCGCGTCGTCATCGCTCCGGGTCAGGGTGTAGGCAACCGGGCTGGCCTCATCTGCAGCCGTCTGCAGGAGGGAGACCAGATCGGTCACGGAGGTCGGGATGGGCCGGCTCACGAACTCCCTGGTATCGACCCTTACCGTGAGGTCGTAGGTCATGTTGCTCTCAAGCAGGATGTACGCCGTCCGGTCCACGCCTTCCCCGAAGGAGACGGTTGCACCGGCACCCTGGCGATCATCGTTCCAGGCGACGGTGGGGTTGCCGTCGAGTATGAGGACCGGCATGGCGGCAAGGACGTGCAACGTCTCGTTTTCGCTGTCGTACTGCACCGCGGTGAGGAGATACTCGCCGGCCTCCGGCCGCGTGTAGGGCCAGGCTTCCATCATGCTTCGTACCATATCGCTGTCTGCACTGAAGTTGGCGAGATCGACCTCGTTCCTTTTCAGCGTGCGGTTCAGGTCGTTTCTGTCGTAGTCCTGCGTATCAATGTTGCCATAGGCCGATATGCCCGTCGTGTTGCTGTAGATGATGGCATCGTCGGTGAAGAGGTAGCCCAGCTCTTCCGCGGCCTCAAAGAATCTGGCGAAGTCGATGCCTTCCTCAGGGCTCCCCAGGGATCTGACCATGAGGACGTTGCCGGACCGGTTCGGGACGTGCATCGTGAAGTTCGGGATCGTCCGGCCGGTAACGATCCGGTAATCGTCCGGGAGGGTGCTCCCGTCGAAGGACTTGTTCTCCGTGATGGTCACCCTCCCACCGCGGTAGGTGCCGCTTGCGGGATCGAAGATCCGGGTTATCGTCCCGAAGGTCGGGCACGGGATGACGGTGAGGTTGTCACCCTCAAGGGTCACAAGGGAGGCATCGGTCTCCAGGGGGTCGAGGGCGTCGACGGTCGCGACGCGAAGCCCCCTGTACTCCGTCGGATCATCGGCCGTCACCGTGATGTAGATATCTGCGGCGGTTGCCGCAGGGATCAGGAGGGCGATGACCATACCCAGCAACAGGAGGTCTCGTATACGATCCTTCATGGGTGGCCCATTGGTAACCTTTACCATAAACTTTTTCATCGCGATGAATGGCCCGGCTCTGTATGGCAGGTTCTTTCACGGAGCACCTCCGCGACCGGGATCCCTTGCCTGGAGATGCGGCCCCGGCTATCCCGGATGATCCCCGCGGGATGTGGAGTGTAACCCCGGGGCACTGGAGACCTGTTTCCATG
>MPOY01000094.1 GCA_001896715.1 Methanoculleus sp. EBM-46 | reverse complement strand
TCCGGCGGATGCGGGAGGCAAGCCGCGCCGTCGCCGCCTACATCGATAAAAAGTCGCTTTCCGCCGACGAGGCCGCCCGGGTCGAGCGGCTGCTCGACGGCGCCGGTATCCCCCTCCTCACGGAGTCGGAGATCCGGGAGATCGGAGACCTCGAATGGGCCACCTACCTCCGGATACGGGCTCTTGCCGATGAGATCGCCCCCGGATCCCGCGCCCGGATCCACGGTCTTGCCGGGCAGGGAACGCCCGTGCCGGTCGATGTGAACCGAGATCTCGTCGAGGAGACGGCAAAATCCGATAAAACCGGGTTTATAACCGCCCTTGACGGGTTACCCGTCGCCCATCTATCGAAAGGTTCAACAGAGGTGCTGCCGACGTTTATCGGGTTTGTGTACGGGTCTTCCCGACTCGCAAGTGATATAACTACCCTCTGCGTAAAACTCTTACTTATCTCTGAAGACGCTGTTATCGACGGTGATCACCTCGTCCTCCGGAAGGTGCGGTTCGACCCTGAGAAGGCGCGTAGGCTCGGGGTTCCACGGGGGCCGCTCTTTGCCATGCTTGCCGGCGGGAAGGCGGTTGAGATCGGAGGACAAACGGTTACGCCCGATGCAGTACAGGCAACCAGTATAAAGAGGATACACATCCCGGGATTGGAGAGATACATATGAAATCCATCGTAGAAGAGGCACTTTCACGGGCACGAGAGGAGCAGCGTTTTGCTGAGCCCACGGGAGTCGACAAAGATATCGAAGACGTCCTCATGGAACTCCGGACGGAGATTGCGGTCGTCGGGTGCGGAGGCGGCGGTTCGAACACCATCACCCGGATGTCGGAGGAGGGTATCAACGGGGCGCGTCTGATCGCCCTCAACACCGATGCCCAGCACCTCATCCGGACTCATGCAGAGACCCGGATCCTGATCGGAAGGCAGAGGACGCGGGGCCTTGGCGCGGGTTCGATCCCCCAGGTCGGCGAGGAGGCGGCCCTCGAGAACGAGGACGACATCAAGCGGGCCGTCGAGGGGTGCGACATGGTCTTCATCACCACCGGCCTTGGGGGGGGCACCGGCACGGGCTCCGCCCCGGTGGTCGCGAAGGCTGCCCGGGAAGAGGGAGCCCTGACCATCGCCGTGGTCACCCTCCCGTTCACGGCGGAAGGCGCCATCCGGGCACAGAACGCCGAGGCGGGCCTTGAGCGGCTCCGCGAGGTGGCGGATACCGTCATCGTCGTCCCAAACGATCGCCTGCTCGAGGTCGTGCCCCGCCTCCCCCTCCACGCCGCCTTCAAGGTCTCCGACGAGGTGCTGATGCGTGCGGTCAAGGGCATCACCGAGCTGATCACGATGCCCGGCCTCGTGAACCTCGACTTTGCCGATGTCCGGACCGTCATGGAGCGGGGCGGCGTCGCGATGATCGGTATGGGCGAGAGCGACAGCGAGGACAAAGCCGTCGATTCGGTCAAGAAGGCGCTGCGCTCTCCGCTGCTCGACGTGGACATATCCGGAGCGACCGCTGCTCTCGTCAACGTTGTCGGCGGGCCGGACATGACCATGTACGAGGCTGAAGGCGTCATCCAGGAGGTCTACGACCGCATCGACCCGGATGCCCGCATCATATGGGGCGCTCAGGTCGATCCCGATATGCAGGGCCGGATGCGGACGCTCCTCGTTATCACGGGTGTCCGGTCACCACAAATATATGGGAGAAACGAGAAGAGTATGCCACGCATGATGAAGCAGTTTGAGATTGACTTCCTGAAGTGAGCCGGTATGATGGACTATAAAGAGAAGTTTGAGGAAGTAACGTCGTTCAAGATCGAAGAGGAGCTCTTCAAGAAGTACTGGCGGGTGCTGAAACTGGCGCGGACGCCGACCCGCGATGAGTTCTCGAAGATCGCGATCGTGGCGGCGGCCGGCATCATGCTCATCGGCCTTGTCGGTTTTATCATATACGAGATCCTGCTGGTACTGCCCAGATGATGGATATGGCTGAGAGCGTCAACAGAGTGTATGCGATAAAGACGACCGCAAAGCAGGAGAGGACGGTAGCCGACAACATCGAGAAGGTGACCCGGGAGCAAAAAGATATCCACGTGACGGCCGTCATGGTCCCTGACGAGCTCAAAGGCTACGTCCTTGTGGAGAGCCCTGATTCCATCGCCCGGATAGAGCAGCTGGTGGAACTGATCCCGCACGCGCGCGCGGTGGTCCAGGGTTCGACCGCTCTCTCGGAGGTCGCGCATTTCCTGGCACCCAAACCGGTGGTCAGCGGCATCACCGAGGGCACCATCGTCGAGATCATCGCGGGTCCCTTCAAAGGCGAGAAGGCGGTCGTGAAGAGGATCGATTCCGGGAAGGAAGAGATCACGGTCGAGCTCTACGAGAGCATGGTCCCCATCCCGATCACGGTCCGCGGCGACTCCGTCCGCGTCGTGGAACGGATAGAAGACTCCCGCTGAAAGGGTATCTCCCCCCTCCTTTTTCGGTTCGTTTGCGCGTCCCCATCCTACCGGCGACGCGATCCCCCCGGTCAACGGCAGCGGAGTTGCCCGGCACTATATCTTTAAATCCCCTTATGCCGACCTTAGATAACCCAGGCAACTATTCCCCTGAGGAATAAGCTGGTGAATTTGTATGGCAGAAACGGTCGAGGTATTGGTGCCCGGCGGCAAGGCTACGGCAGGTCCGCCTCTTGGACCTGCACTCGGACCTCTCGGTATCAACGTGAAGGCTGTCGTCGACGAGATCAACAAAAAGACGGCCGACTTCAACGGCATGCAGGTGCCGGTGACGGTCACGGTCGACGATAAGAGGAACTTCACGATTGAGGTGGGCATTCCGCCCACGACGGCCCTCGTCATGAAGGAGGCCGGTATCGCGAAGGGTTCCGCAGAGCCGGGCACTCAGGTGGCAGGAGATCTGCCGCTGGAGGCCGCTGTCCGTATCGCCCGTATGAAGTTTGATGGCATGCTCTCTTACGACCTGAAATCCGCGGTCAAAGAGGTTCTCGGGACGTGCGTGAGCGTCGGCGTCACCGTCGAGGGCCAGAAGCCCCGCGACGTGATCCGGGCCATCAACGACGGAACATACGACAGTGTACTCGTCGCATAGATGTCAGACAACCATAGAAGATCATGAGGTCGTGTACTATGGAGGCAAAGGATGGTTGATAAAACCAGTATACAGAAAGCCGTGAAGACGGCACTGGATAGAGCTCCGGAGCGGAAGTTCAAGGAGAGCGTGGATATCACCGTCAACCTCAGGAATATCGATATGTCCCAGCCCAAGAATCGTATCGACGAGACGATTCTCCTCCCGAACGGTCTTGACAACGTCAAGATTGCCGTTCTCGGGAAGGGCGACATCACCACCCAGGCAAAGGACGTGGGTGTGGACCTTATCATCGGACCTGAGGAGATCGAGCGGCTCGGGGGCGCACCCCGGGAGGCGCGCAAAGTGGCGGAGGAGTACCGGTTCTTCCTTGCCGAGACGGCCATGATGCCTCTCGTCGGCCGCTATCTCGGTGTCAGGCTCGGCCCGCGCGGACGGATGCCGATGCCGGTCCCGCAGGGCATGGATATCCGGCCCGTCGTCCAGCGTCTCCGGAGCTCCGTGAAGATCCGGACGAAGGACAAGAAAGTCTTCCACGCAAAGGTCGGTTCTGCCGGGATGGACCCGGCAAAGATCGCCGAGAACATCGATGCAGTCCTCCGGAGGGTCGAGTCGGTCCTCGAAGGCGGGGCGCTGAACATCCACTCGGTCTACGTGAAGACGACCATGGGGCCGGCTGTGAGGGTGATCTGATGGCGCTTTATACGCATCACCTGCCCCGGTGGAAGAAGGAAGAGGTCGAGGCGATCAAGCGCGGTGTTGCAGAGCATACGCTCGTCGGCGTCGTGGATATGTACGGCATTCCTGCCTCGCAGGTCCAGCAGATCCGGCGGAACCTCCGCGGCACGGCGACGGTGAAGATGGCCAGGAACACGCTCATCGAGCATGCATTCACCGAACTCGGCGGCGACGTCGAGGGGCTGAAGGAGCATGCCGAAGGCCAGAGCGCCCTGATCTTCACGAACGAAAACCCGTTCAAGCTCTTCAAGCTGCTTGAGAAGACAAAGACCAAGATGGCGGCAAAGCCCGGCGAGACCGCTCCTGAGGATCTCGTCGTTCCGAAGGGCCCGACCAGCTTCAAGCCAGGCCCCATCGTGGGCGAGCTCCAGCAGGTGGGTATTCCTGCAGCCATCGAGGGCGGCAAGGTCAAGATCCGGGAGACGAAGACGGTCGTGAAGAAGGGCGAGGTCATCAGCAAGAAGGTTGCCGATGCCCTCGTGAAGCTCGGTATCAAGCCGATGGACGTCGGTCTCGTCCTGCAGGCTGCCTACTACCGTAACACCATCTTCACGCCGGACCTTCTCGCCATCGACCAGGAGGCCTACGCGAACAACATCGCACTTGCTGCCCGGCAGGCGTTCAACCTCTCGGTGAATGCGGCTATTCCGACCCCGACGACGATCGGCGCGATCATCGGCAGGGCGGTGCGCGAAGCCCGGAGCGTGGGTGTCGAGGCGCCTATCTACGAGAAGGATATCGCCGACCTGATCATCGGGCGGGCACAGCGCGAGATGCTGGTCGTTGCGCTTGCAGCGCAGGACCACGGTTTCGAGCTCGATGAGGCGACCCTGAAGGCGGCCTCGGCTGCGACTGCCGCGGCACCCGCTGCAGCCCCGGCAGCCGTCGAGGCAAAGCCCGAGGAAGAGGAGACGGAAGAGGAGAAGAAGGAGGAGGAGGAAGAGAGCGGCATGGCCGGTCTCGGCGCCCTCTTCGGCTAATATTATTTAAAAGGTGAATGAACTATGGAGTATATCTACGCTGCACTGCTCCTGCACAACGCAGGCAAG
>MPOY01000352.1 GCA_001896715.1 Methanoculleus sp. EBM-46 | reverse complement strand
CCTCCGGCAGCGGGGGAAGATCGGTCGCCACCGACCACCCCGGGTGCAGCAGCGCTTCGGTAGAGGCGCAGCCGGCGATCCAGGAGAGGTCCCGCCCACCCTTCATCCGGCCGGGCGCGTCGAACGCCCACGGCCGCCCGGCCTCTGCGAGGGAGAGGGAGGCCTCGCTTGAGCGAAAGAGCATCTGCTCCTTCACCTGGCCGTCAGCGGTTCGGTAATAGACCGTCAGGGCGTTCTCGCCGACAGGTCCGGTCGTGACGATACGTACGACCTGGCCGGGCTCGATACCGTTGACGGCCGCATCCTTCTTGATATCCTCCAGTCGCAGCATGGCTGAACCCTCCGGTCGTACGGTTCCCCTGGAGACCGGGCCGGAACGCTCGCCGCCTCAGGTGAGCTGCCGGACCACTCCATCCGCCTGCAGAAGATAGCGTTGCCTGAAATTGCCTCTCGATCCGCGCCGGGATTAATGCTCCGAAATCTCTCGCCCACGGTCTTGAGGTGTCTTGGTATATGCGGGCTGCTCCGCTTGAAGTTTCGGGAACGGTCTTTTGAGGATGAGGATCGTCGCACGCCCCACGGCAAGCGTCCTCTGCCCTACTTCAAGATCGGTGACCATGCCTCAGGCATAATCCTATGGCAACCCGGGGCGGAAATGTTCGGAGCTCCCGAACAGACCCCTGGATCTCCGAAGATCCCCCCTTCATCGGGCGGCGCGCCCGGCCCGGTGCGATCACCCGGAGCCTTCAGCGAGCAGGGCATGATAGGCCTGGACAAAATGGTGGTCTGCGGTCAGGGCATCGGAGATCTCCTGTTCCTTCATGACCGCAAGAAAGATGCAATCCGTGAGGCTCCACGCTTTATCGAGCCTCTGCTCGTAGATATTCCATCCCCTCGACCACAGGGCGGGATCGACAAAGACGATCTCCACCCGGGGCGACGACTCAAGGCGGCGACGGAACGCGATGACGGACGGCTTGAATATGGGGTTGGCGAGAGCGTTGAACGTCTCGGTGAGCACGGATGAGGTGGTGACGAGAGATGATCCAGATTCCATCCGGCGTTTGTAGATCGTATCGGCGGTTTTGTGGAGATTGTCACGCTTGTTCAGCAACGCAATCCAGCATCCCGTATCAACGAAACACCGATCATTGCCCATGGGTATCCCGCTTCGGCGTTCCATATAGGTAGTGATCGTGCTCCGCTGCGAGGTCGCTGACATGGGTGTCTACGGCAAGCGATGCTATATCAAAGGCCGGATCGGCGGTTGCGTCGGAGTTCTCCGGGGAGAGTTGTATGGTAATAGTATACTTCTTCCCTGCCTCGAGGTCGACAGGCCCGGAGGGTCGGAAGACCGTTCCATCAAAGAGAACTTTCAGCGTCTTTGTCATCCTGAAATCCACCCCTGAACTCGATGACCATCATGGTCTTCGTGAAATAATAATGATTGCGGGTGCGCCTGCACCGGATCGCCCCTGCAGGGCTCGACGGCGGTATGAGCGAGAAAGCCCCCTCCGCAAGGGATATGCGGCGCCTACGCCATGATCCTCGCCGGGTTCAAAGGTCGAGCATCTCCCCGGAGAGCAGGACGGGTCGCCCCCGCCCATATACGCAGCCTCCCGCCGGAGTTCGCGGATGAGCCCCCGCCGGACGGCGCGGAACCACTCTTCCGCTACCTGGTGTGTTCAGATCTTCGGAGTTCTCGAAGAGATCCCCGATTTTCATGACCTTCTGCGCCGCGAGCGCCGGAAGTTCAGGCATGTGCCTCGACGGTGAGGGTGTATTCCAGGAGTCCTTCCTCGGTGGGAATCTCCTCGCCCTTCTCCTGGAGATGTTCAATGTAGAGCTCGATAGCCTCCCGTGCCATCGCTATCGCCTCGTCGACAGTCTCCCCATAGGTGACGCATCCCGGAAGGGTCGGTACGGTGACGGTATACCCGCCTTCCGGCTCCTTCCGGAGGAGAATACGGTAGTTCAGGTTTCTCATTGCATCGCACCCCACGGATCACGCATGTATACAGGCCTGCGTAGGCCTATGCATGATAATGACGATACATTACCCGGCGATCTATAAAGAGTATCCATAAACAACCTCTTTTGGGGAAGAACGTTCCTGCTCCAGCCGTGCGCGAGGGTCCGCTCCATATACCAGAACCGGGTCGGGAGGTGCTTGACCCTCTCCGTCAGGATGATCTGATGAGCCCGGGGAACCGCCCGGAAGACCTCTCGCGGAACGTACGCCACCGCTTCCTGCGCAGATGACACCCCCGTCATTTGTGCCACAGACGGTGGCACAATTTCACCCCCGCCCGGCACCCATCCGCCCGGTTTCCCGGCCCCCTCTTCGCCCGGGCGCCGGGGCCACATAAGGGTCCGGCCGGTGACGGTCTTTGCCGAACCCCTGACCGAAGGCCTCGTGCTCATCACGAGTGTCCCGCGTTCCCGTGCCCATCCGCTCGCCCGGGCTCAGAGATCGTGGAAGTGTGTCGCGGAGGGAGTGTGGCAACCGTGGACATCGAAGAGGTGGCTGTCCCGGAGCACCACACTCCCGATCACATGCCTGGCAAAGCGATACGCACGGAGATACGACGATGAAGTGCCCCATCCAGAGTTCCCCAAACGCCTCGTCCCGGTCGGCGGGAAGTCTATAAGTGAGCGACCGTCGATGTAGTATCAGTAGTCAACCGCATCCACCATGATTGAGAGTCAGAACATTGAATTCAAGGAGTCCTGGAAGGACGAATATCTCAAGACCCTCTGTGCATTTGCAAATACAGGCGGAGGAGTGCTTAAGATCGGTATCGATGATACCGGAAGACCGGTCGGCGTCCATCAAGTGAAACGGCTCTTGCGTGAGCTGCCCAACAAGATCCGAAACAAACTTGGTATAACCCCCTCCGTTGTTACTGAGACGGTCGCAGAAAACGACATTATCAGCATCACGGTCTCCCCTTCCCCCGTCCCGGTCTCGTGCGACGGCCGGTACTACCAGCGTAGCGGAAGCAACACGTTCGATCTTGCCGGACAGGAACTTGTTCATTTTCTGATTCGCAAATCCAGGATTACCTGGGATACGCTCACCGGTGACTACTCCATCGACGATGTCGACCCTGAAACCGTCAGGACATTCGTTCGTCTGGCAAAGCGGTCGAATCGACT
>MPOY01000145.1 GCA_001896715.1 Methanoculleus sp. EBM-46 | reverse complement strand
GTCTACCTCCTCTCGCGGTCGCTTACGAGTCTCCCCCTCGGAACGGCGTACGCCGTCTGGACGGGCATCGGGGCGGTCGGGACGGTCATCGCCGGGATCATCCTCTTCGGCGAGTCGCGGAGCGTCATCCGCCTTCTCTGCATCGTCCTGATCGTGGCGGGGATCGTGGGGCTGCGGTTCTTTTCGGATACGTAAGTGCCGGAGAGGGCGCCGTCTCGCAATGCCCGGGCCCTTGTTTCTGCCCGGAGGCGGCAGTCATCTCCGGCAAAGGTGCGTGGGCGGCACAGTGCAAATCCCCTGCCGGCAGCCTTATCTCCTGCCTGCCGGACATAGACCGCGATGCCGGGCGGAGCAAAGCGGTCGAAAGGGTTGAGCCTTTCTGCCGCGGTAGCGTTTGCGGTGGGGAACATGATCGGGGCCGGGGTCTTTGTCCTGAGCGGCCTCATCATCGCCATCGCCGGTCCTTCGGCGGTGATCTCCTACATCATCTGCGGTCTTGCCGTCGCCTTCTCGGGCCTCTCCTACGCGGTGCTCGCGAGCATCTACCCCGAGGACGGGGGCGGATACCTCTACGCACGGCGCATCCTCGGTCCGTATCCCGGGTTTCTCGCGGGTTTTGCTATGTACATCAGCATAACGATCGCCACCGCCTTCGTCCTCCTGGGGTTCGGGATCTACGCAAACCTGCTTACAGGGGCGAGCCTTGACCCGCGTTACGCCGCCCTTGCCGGCCTTGCGCTGCTTGCGGCGCTCAACCTCAGGGGTGCCGCGGAGGCGGGGCGGGTCGAGATCGGCCTCGTCGCCGCGAAGGTGGCCATCCTCGCCGGCCTGATCCTGGTCGGGCTCACCCACGTTCAGGCCTCCGACTTCTCGCCGTTCCTCCCCGGCGGCGCGAGCGGCATGCTCCGGGGGGTGGCGATGATCTTCTTCGCCTACATAGGATTCCAGGTCGTGGCCATGATGGGCGGCGAGGTGAAGGATTCAGCAAAAAACGTGCCGCTCGCCACCCTTGCGTCCATCGGCATCGTGGCGCTGATATATACGGGGGTCGTCGTTGCGCTGCTCGCGGCGCGACTCCCCTCGTACGGGGGCGAGAGCGTCTTCGATGCGGCGGTCGTCTACCTCGGACCCATCGGCGGGGTCGTCGTCGCTCTCGCGGCGCTCTTCTCGACGCTTTCGTCCGCGAATGCAAACATCCTCGGCGCCTCGCGGGTCATCCTGGAGATGGCAAGTGAGGAACAGATCCCCGCGAGGTTTGCCCGGCTCCGGAACGGTCAACCGGCGAACTCCATCCTGCTCGGCGCCGGCATCACTGCCATCCTCATCCTCGCCGGGAACCTCTCGTTCATCGTGGAACTGACCAACGTCACGATCCTCGTGGCGATGATGCTCGTGAACGTCAGCGCGCTCATCCTGACAGGGCGCAAAACGCTGGTCTCACCGGAGAAGAACCGCTTTGTCATCCCGTTCGGGCCCGTCTTCCCTCTGCTCGGCGCCGCATCCTGCGCGGCGATGCTCGTCACCCTCGCGCCATCGGTCCTCGGGCTCGGTATCGCCATCCTGCTGGCAGGCTCGCTCCTCCTCGTCATCGAGGATGTCCCGGAGAGGAAGACGATCGTCCGGAATATACGCCTCCTGCTTCGCCGGCCCGTGGAGAGGGACGGCGGTTAAGGTCCCCGCACCTCGTCATCCAGGGCATTGAGGAACGCAACGAGGAGGGCGTGCCTCTTCCCGGCAATCTCCCGGGCGGTATCCGTGTACATCCGGCCCCTCAGGTTGACGAGTTTTGCCCGGATGTGATCGGTTGCGTCCAGGATGCCGCCGCCCTTCTCCCCGGCCTGCATGAACGTCCGTGCGATACCGACCGCACCCATCGCGTCCAGGTTGTCCGCATCCGAGAGCACCCGGGCTTCCAGGGTTCCGGGGTCGACCCCTGAAGAGTAGCGGTGCGCCCGGATGGCGTGGAGGATGCCCGGGACAAGGTCCGCCGGGTAGCTGATGGAGCAAAGGTAGGCTTCTGCCATCCGCGCCCCCGCCTCCTCGTGGGGGGCGCCCGTCTCCTCCTCGACGGGCCGGGCGATGTCGTGGAAGATTGCGGCCGGTATGAGGACCGCCATATCCGCACCTTCGCGGGCGCCGATCGCTTCAGCAAGACGCACGACCCGGAGGGTGTGGTCAAAACCGTGGGCCCCCGATGCCGGGAGCGCTGCCCGGACGTGGCTGAGCATCAGGGCTGTCGCGTCGTCCATACAGGATGTTGGCGTCCGGCAGGAGAAAACGGTTCCCGTTCCGAGTGCCCCCCACCCGGGTAAGCGGCACTATCACGGGCACATATGCACCATATTCCACAGGCATCCCCCGGGCCGCGCTCACCGGACCTCTCCCTACCCGGCACCCCCGCGGGCCGGGAGGATCTCCTGGCGGTGCATCACGTTTCGAAAGACTTAAGGAAATTCTCGTAACTATTCCTATCATGAGACTGATACATATCACCTCTTCCGTTTTGGCACGGCCTTTCGTAGCACCGGGGGCCGTGGAGACCACCGCCCTCCACGGGCAGGCAGGCACTGCTCCCGGCCGGCGTGCTTTTGCCGGAGGCACACCATGATAGTCGACTTGAACCCCATCGGGCACGTATCTTCGCCATACAAGGAGAAGAAGGACGCCCCGCGCCAGGGCCGGCTGACCGACACCGAGGCGACGATCGTCATCGACGACCACTATCTCCCCGCCCTCTTCAGGGTCGAGGAGAAGAAACATCTCTTCGTGCTCTGCTGGTTTGATCGGGCCGACCGGACCGCACTCCGTGCGACGCCCCCGCACAATCCGGTGGAGCACGGCGTGTTTGCAACCCGTTCCCCCAACCACCCGAACCCGATCAGCCTCTCGCTCGTCGATGTCATCGATATAACGGGCAACACGATCCGGGTCAGGGGGCTGGAGGCACTCGATGGGACGCCGGTTCTCGATATCAAACCCTACTCACGGGAGATCGACTGCCCGGAGTGAGCGGATGCGGCCGGGAACCCCGATCGTCTGTACGCCATGTGGATAGTGCCGCGCTCTTTGCGAGGCATTCCACCTGGCGCCCCTATTAGCAGAAAGGCGCCCGGCACCCCCGGGTGACCTTAAGAACGAACGAATTTTATCCTGCTGGGTTGAAGGAGCGGGATGCCCCGCCCAAAAGGCGCAAGACAGTTCACTTCATTCCAATCAACCGTGCCGAGTTGGCAATCACCGGGATCGAGGAGAGTTCGTGCAGGAGCGCCCCGGTAACCGGCGTCAGGATGTTGAAGACGGTGAGGCATACGGCAAAGAGGAGGACCCCTACGGCAAAAACGAGGTTCTGCCGGATGGTCCGGAGGGCTTTTCGCGATGTATCGATGATCCGGGGGAGCTTGAGGAGATCATCCGATAAGAGCACGACATCCGCAGTCTCGATGGCGACATCCGTGCCGGCATTGCCCATAGCGACGCCCACATCAGCAGTTGCAAGCGCCGGACCGTCGTTCACTCCATCGCCGACAAATGCCACCCGGTGCCCTGCCTCCTGAAACCGCTTCACGATCCCGACTTTCTCTTCCGGCATCATCTCGGCATGCATCTCGGATATCCCGGTCGCTTCCGCGATCCGGGCGGCTGTCTCCCGGTTGTCGCCCGTTACGATGACCGTCCTGATGCCTGCCTGATTGAGGGCGGCGACGGTCTCCTGCGCATGCTCCCGAAGCGTATCCTCAAAGACCAGGAGACCGCTGACCGCGTGGTCGATCATCACGACGATGACGCTCATTCCTTCACAGGCCCGGGCATTGATCTCCCAAAGAACGGTCTTGGGAAGGGTGATCCCCATATCGGAGAAGAGTTTCGGGCGCCCGAGCAGAACCGCGTGCCCGCCGGTTCGGGCCTTCACGCCGAGGCCCGTCAACAGTTCACAGGACTCAGGATCCGTGACCGCGATCTCCCGCCCGGCAGCAGCCCGCACGATCGCCCTGCCCACCGGATGCTCGCTGAACTTCTCGGCGGATGCAGCGTATCCTAACAGGCTCGTTTCGAGTACATCGTCGAAAGGAACCACATCGGCGAGCTGCAACTCCCCGGATGTGAGCGTCCCCGTCTTATCGAAGATCACGATATCGACATGAGCCAGCGTCTCCACGGCCGCCCCTTTCTTCACAAGACTTCCCCTGAGCGCGGCATTTCCGATCGAGGCAACGAGTGCCGTCGGTGTCGCGAGGACGATTACGCACGGGCAGAAGACGATGAGCATCGTGATCGCCTGCAGGACGTTCCCGCTCCACCACCACAGCAGCAATCCCAGGATAATGGCTGCCGGCGTATACAGTTTAGCGTAGCGATCGAGCACCCGTTCGACGGGCGCTTTCTCTTCCTGGGCATCCGCAACAAGCCTGCGGATCTGGCCGAGCGTGGTCTCGGTCCCGACCCGGGTTGCAAGGACCTCGATTGCTCCGTTCTCGTTGAGAGTGCCGGCGAAGACGGTATCCCCTGCCTGCTTCTCCACCGGTACGCTCTCCCCGGTGATTGCCGACTGGTTGATGGCAGCCGCTCCAAACAGGACCTCCCCATCGACAGCGATCCGTTCCCCGGAACGCACGATGAGAAGATCACCGACGATCAGCTCGTCAGGGGAAATGAAGAGATCTTTACCATCACGCCGGACGGTCACCCGGTCGGGCAGCAACCGGGCCAGCGCATCAAGCGCCCGATCGGCACGGGCGGCAACGAGTTCTTCAAGCAACCCGCCGAGAAGAAGGAGTACGGCGACGACGGCGGCGGCGGGGTACTGCCCGATCGCGATTGCTGCTGCCGTGGCAAGAGAGACCGGGATATCAGCGGTAAAATCGCCTTCGCGGATCCCCTGGACGGCGCTGTACCAGATGAACGAAGATCCCACCAGAGCAGCTGCGAGATATATCCGGTCGGCATAGGCTTCCGGAGCTGCGTCGATAAAGAGGCCGGAAACCTGGTATAAGACCGCGATCGCCAGGAGGATACTGCTAACAAGCGTGAAGATCGTGCCCGGGGTGAGCAGGAACTCTCTGTAATCCCGAAAGAGAGACCGGGGGACAACAGCCAGTGGTCCAGAAGAATCTTGAGTCACATCCATACTTCAATCACCGTATCTGCGATACTGGAAGAGGTCTGCCGGGCGGAGAGGAGTTCTCGTCCGCAACCCACCCCCCAAGTAATAAATCTTGTATCGGTGCTCATACTTAATCTTATTTATTTGCCCGAATATTCATATTATTTGAGGAGAGTCGATCCGAATACATTGCCGGAGCTCCGGTTCTCTGCTGCATGGTAACCGCCCTTCAACCTCGGGTGTGGCCCCGGGCGGCCATCTTGTATAGAGAGCATCCGCTCCAGAGAGGAGTTCCACCCATTCGGAAGCCTATGGCGGGACTATCCTCGCGGCCGGAACGTCCGTGACGGGCACCGCCCGGCATCCCGGTCGGCAGGAACAGGGCCGTTGATGCTGCATTCCCCGCTGGTCGCGGTCTTTCGCGTGTAGAGGGCGCAGTCGCTGCAGGTCGGCATAACGACCTCTTTTTCGCCCGGGGGGATATAGGTTGTGCCGGCCGGCGCCCTCCTGCGGCTCAGTGCTACCATTATTGTGTTATATCATATTTAATGGAATTTTCAAGCATGGAACAGATCATTTATTAGATTTCGAGATGATCTTCATCATATCTCCGGAGAGGCGCGGTCTTCGTGGCGCCGTTGCCGGACGGGAGAGCCATGTACGAGAGTATCGTTCCGACGGTGATGCTCGCCGCAGACCTGCTCGGGGAGATGGTCCCGATGATGATCATCGGGGTCTTCATCGCCGAGGTGCTCGTCGCCCTGAATATCGCCGGAAAGATCGCCTCTCTCTCCCGGCCGCTCACGTCGTTTGCCTGCCTGAGCGAAGAATGCGGCACCAGTTTTCTCATGGCCTTCGTCTCCCCGCCGGCCGCAAACGCCATGCTCCTGGACTACCACACAAAGGAGATCATCAGCCAAAAGGAGTTGATCATTGCCGCCACCATGAACTCGTTTCCGACGGTCGTCATGCACTGGCGCTACCTCCTCCCGGTCTACGTCCCGCTCCTCGGCATCCCCGGGCTCATCTACTTCGGCCTGCTGATGCTTGCCGGCCT
>MPOY01000519.1 GCA_001896715.1 Methanoculleus sp. EBM-46 | reverse complement strand
GTGAACCGGGTGCTTACGGATCACGCATCGGACATCCTCTTCTGCCCGACGACGACGGCTGTGCGAAACCTTGCCGCCGAAGGGGTCACGGAGGGCGTCTTCCTCGTCGGGGACGTGATGGTCGACGCGATGAACCACAACCGAGCGATTGCGGAGGAGCGCTCCCGGATCCTCGAGGATGCCGGGGTCCGGCCGGGGGAGTACCTCGTCGTCACCGTTCATCGGCCGTCGAATACCGATAGCCGGGAGAACATGGCCGCCATCATCGGCGCCCTCGGGGAGGCCGGGGTGCCGGTGGTCTTCCCGGTCCACCCCCGGACGCGGAAGTTCCTTCTGGGATACGGTCTCCTCGCGGCGATGCCGGAGAACATCCGGATCACCGAACCGCTCGGCTACCTCGATATGCTCCGCCTGATGGCGCATGCGAAGAAGATCCTCACCGACTCGGGCGGGGTCCAGAAGGAGGCATATATGCTCGGCGTGCCCTGCATCACCCTCCGGGAGAACACCGAGTGGGTCGAGACGGTCGAAGCCGGGTGGAACGTGCTGGTGGGGGCGGAGCGGGAAGGAATTGTTGATGTAATTCGGCAATTTTCACCTGGGTTCCTGCGGAAGAGGATATTTGGCGAGGGAGACGCCAGCCTCCGGATCAGGGAGATCCTCACCGGGTACCAGGATGCTCGGGCCGGGTAGAGAGGTGTTCGATGTATCGACCGAAGATCCTGTTCCTCACAAGCAGCCTTTCCTCCTTCGTAGAAGGGGACCTGCGCATGCTCCAGGAGAACTATCCGATCAGGGAGGTCATCACCGGGGGCGGCCCGGCCGGGAGCCTGGTGCAGAGGTTGTCTCTTGGACTTGCGATCTTCTTCGGGGTTCTCCGAACCGATATAACGTTCTCGTGGTTTGCCCACAACCATTCTTACCTCGCGGTCATGGCATCGCGACTGCTCGGGAAGAAGTCAGTGGTTGTCGTGGGGGGCTATGAGGTGGCAAATGAGCCCGAGATCGGATACGGCGCGATCCTGGATCCTGAGCTGGCTAAACGAGTACACTACATTATAGAGCATGCCGATTGTATCCTGGCGGTCTCTGAGTTCAGCAAGGGAGAGATCCTCGCGGTCGCCCAACCCCGTCGGATCGAGATGATCTACAATGGCATCGATATCTCGGTATTTTCGCCTGAGGGCGAGAAAGAGGATGTCGTCCTCACCGTGTGCTTTGTCAGCACGGAGAACATCAGAGTGAAAGGGCTTGATACCTTCATCAACGCAGCCCGGCAGCTTCCGGAGGTGCGGTTTGT
>MPOY01000402.1 GCA_001896715.1 Methanoculleus sp. EBM-46 | reverse complement strand
TATCCACGCCGAGTTCTGGATACCCTACCAGGGAACGCTGATACTTTCACTCCGCACACCGGACGTGATAGAACCCTCCGGGCAGGTGACGGAGTTTGCCGCTGCACCCTTTATCCCACACTGACGGTGAGGTTCTGTTCGGGCGAGACGTTGAGCAGGCATCGGGCCGCGCCGTTGACCCCGGCGGTGCAACTTGCTCCGTATCCTCCCCCTCCCGTCTGTTCATCGGCCCCGGTGCCGCCGGATGCCGCCGGCACAGCCCCGGCCATACCGGGCACCACCACCGCCGGACCCTGCAGGGGATCGATGGGGATCATCGCACCCCTTCCCTCGCGTTCCCCTCCCGGACCAGCCGGGCGTAGCACCCTTCGCAGAGGTTCGCCCGTGCCTCACGGGAGCGGTAGACCGCTTTTCCCGTATCGCAGATGTCGCACCGGCCAAGCTCGACTTTCACCCGGGAAAACTCCCGGTGGTCGAGAACCCCCGATAGAGGCTCTTGCAGCGCAGGCCCTCGCCTTGCATCTCTTTTCAGCACGTTGCAACCGGGGATGCCAGCCAGAGGGCGGTTAAATGGTGTCGGATTGGATTTCTCGCCCCGTGGTGCCGGTATTTCGGGATCGGTTCCGGCATTCCGGATTTCGCACACACCCGCACACTCACCCACCCCGGAACCGGTACCGGGGACTGTGTGCGTGTTCTGCTGTACTTTAGTACTGAGAGAGAGATGCTTCTCTCTATCTGTACAGGTACCGGCAGATCCGGCGCCGTTCCCGGCCGTTTTATCGTTGCAGCCGGTGCCGGAATCCTGCGGTAAACCTGCTGCAATGTCGCAACGGGCGGTGCCCCCGCTCCGGTCCGGCGGCCGTCCCGGGTTACGGGGGTCGGGACCGTCATCCCGGTCCTCGTCCAGCCAGACCCCGCCGCCGTGGGCCCAGCGCCGGTAGACAGTGCGGTCGAAGGAGAAGAGATGCTCCCGCCGCCGCACCGCGTACCCTTCCACATCCTCGGTGACCATCGTGTCGAAGAAACTGACCGCCGGGCACTTCTCCAGGAGACCGGAGTAAGTCGTCCCCCGGCTCGTATAGCCGTGGAGGATACGATAGGTCTGGTAGTAGGAGAGCCCGAGCGCCTCCTGGAGCATCTTGATCGTGAACTGCTCCCAGCCCATCGTGGCGACCGTCGCGAGCGCTGCGGCCTCGTTCTTCGTCGTCTTCGTCTCCTGCCCCCCGGTCTCGCCGTTGATGGCCGCATAGACCCGGGCCGCCGCCGCGAAATCGTCCAGGTTTGCCCGGATGCCGCCGTCGTACTCCTCTCTCTGGAAGCGGTGGAGGAGGGCGGAGGCCTTGATCAGGTCAAAGAGGATGCCCGGGTTGCGGCGGTTCGTGGTCGCTGAGAACTGCACCTTCCGGGCGTAGGGGATGGAGATGTGGAGGCGTTCCTCCTTGAGGATCCGCCAGATCGCCCGGCAGACGGGGAGGTCCGGATCTTCGCCGTCGCCGTAGTCTTCTCTTGCCTCCCGCTCCTTCATGTACTGGAGCACCCGCGCGTCCTGCTCGAGGGAGTCGTCGATCCAGACGGTGAGCATCCGGTTTGCCACCTGGTCGTCCCCGGCGTCTTCGACTTTTGCCAGCCACCAGACACACCGCTCGGGGATGCGGCAGACCTGGAGTTTCCGGTCGGCGGTGACGGTCTGGTGTTCGATGCCCACGCGGAAGTTCGCGGTTGCGGCTTTGAGAACCTCCTGAAGGTCGTCGGAGAGCGAGACGTCGTCGAAGAGGAAGACGGTCCCCGGTTGCAGGCTGCCGTTGTAGTAGAGCGCCTTATCCGAGACGGTCCCGGCGAGGCGGTACTCTTCCGGAACCTGCTGGAGCATGGTGGTGCAGGCGTGAGTCTTGCCCTTCCCGGAGTTGCCCGATATCGAGACGTGGAGGCCGTTCGTGTTCTCGACCGACTGGGACGCAAGGGACATCGCGAGGCATTCCGCGACGGTTCGGTCGCCGACATGGCTCCTGTCGAAGGTGTCGAGGAGGAAGGCGAGCGGGTCGCCGGTCCTGAGGATCGCGAGTGCCTGTTCGCGGTGCTCGTCGCCCGCCGGGGGAGGAGCTGGTGCCGCCTCCTTCTGCTTTGCCGGCCTTTTGTTACCGGGCTCGTACATCCCCCTGAGCTCCGGCCAGCGCTGGGCTCCTCCGCCGCAGGTCTCGTGGTGGCAGCCGGCGAAGAGGGCACCGTTCGCAAACTGAATCGCAAACGCGCCGTCTTTATGTGCCCCTGAGAACGGGCACTCGGCGAGGGCGTAAAGGGTGCCGCCCTGCCAGGGCCGGGTGCTCCGGACGGCGATGCCGTGCTCCGCGAGCCAGAGGGCAAGGTCGATGCCGGTGCCCTTCTTCGGTGCGACCGGTTCTTCCCGGGGGAGGAGCCCGGCGATATGCCGGAGCCGCTCCGGGGGGACGAGAGCCATCTCTTCCGGGGCGCTGAGGATCTTCGCCCGCCGGTGGGGGCGCTCGGGGGTGTTGTCGCCCTTTCGGGATATGGTGCCGTAGAGTTTCCAGATCCGGGCGGCGTTGTGGTTCGCGGTATCGACTGTTGCGCGATCGTTCGAGAAGAGGGCGTCGAGAGTCGTGAGAGCGCCCTTCACGAGCGCGGTCGCTGCCTCGTCGTTAGGAAGGTCGATCCGGTAGAGGAGGTGGGCGCCGTTCCCGGAGTCTGCCCGGATGGGTTCCGGGAACCCCTGCTCCGCAAGGTAAGCGGCGATCCGGCTCGCGGCGGCGATGGCCGCGTCGTGCTCGGCGTCGGTCGAGGAGACGCCGCTCGGCCGGACGGGGTCGATATCGACCGGGAACCAGCGGCGGCGGATGATGTCGGCATCGGCCGTGGTCGCGTCTCTCCGGGAGAGGCGCAGCTTGATCCGGTTCGCCCGCCGGGCGAGGAGGGCGGGGTTTGGGGCGTTTAAGGTGACGTAGATCCCGGCGACCGCCGGATCGGCGTCGAGGGCTTCCGCGGCCCGGGCGAGGGCCGTGTAGTCGTCGAAGTAGCCGGAGTGCGTCGCGCCGTCGGCGAGTGCCCGGACCTCGACCACGCCATCGGCAAGGAGGTCCACGGTTCTCAGGATCTCGCCGCTCATAAGGTCACCCCCGGGAGGAGGGGGGCGCTTGCCGCCTCCCCGCGGGCGACCCGCCGGAAGCTGACGAGGGGGATGGCGCAGGACCCGGCACGGGAATGCAGCATCACCGCCCGGCCGGAGGCGGCGAGCACCGCGTGCCCTTCGATGGCGACTTCGCTTGCCGGGATGCCGCCGGAGGTCGTCCGCGAACGGTCCTCGGAGATCGGGATGGCCCGCCCGTAGAAGAGCAGGCTCCTCGCGTCCTCGGCCCTGATCCGGTAGTGGTCGGCATCGACGGCGATATGGAGCGCTCCGCCGGCGCCGTGGGAGAGGGTGCCGGGCTCAGTCATGGCCGGCCGCCTCCTGCTTCGTCCGGACGATGGTGACGACGTAGTGGTGACATCTCGTCCGGACAACGTGGATCTCCCGCAGTGTCCGGCCGCAACGGTTGATCTCGTCGGCCGCGACCCGGGGTATCAGGAAGAGCGGGACGACACCTGCGCGCCGCTCCTCGGTAGCTGTCCTTATTGCTCCCGGGGGAGAAGAGTTATCGGCAGTCCCGTGTGAATCGATGTTGGCGCACGCTTCATCCCGTGGGCTGCCTTCTATCCTGTCTCTGCGTTGCATACTGTTTCGTCG
>MPOY01000531.1 GCA_001896715.1 Methanoculleus sp. EBM-46 | reverse complement strand
TTGCCGACGTAGATGTGGTGGGAGCCTCGAATGTGGCCCGACTCCTCCCGGTGGGTGATCTTGCGCACGTCGAGGATGTAGATCGACGGGTCGTTAAGGCGCTCCGCGAGGTCGGAGGGCGACCAGATCCCGGACCGCCCGATCCGCTCGCCCTGTTTGAACCAGGCGGGAAATCCGCCGGCGAGGTAACCTCCGATGTTGTCGTAGCCGAGCCGCACGAAATGGCGCAGTACGTGGCCCATCCCGAGGTTAAAGTCGTCGACGAGGACGATCGGGTCTTCGTAGTTTAAGTAGTAGCCCACGTAGAGAGGGAGGCCGTTGCGCCAGATGTTGATGGTGCCCGGGACATGTCCGCCGGCAAAACCCGTCGGCGACCGTATGTCGACGACCTGCGCCTTCCGATCAAGGAGAGAACGGAGCTCGCGGGCCGTATACGGCCGCAGGTACGGCAGGTTGTATATCAGGGGCGGGCCGGCCTTGTTGAGTCTTCGCATCATCGTAAAATACGGCGGCTCGTAGAGGCGCTCGTTCACCTTGTACTCGACGAACTCTTCCTTCCCCATGGAGAGGAGACGGTTCGTCGCCCGCTCAAAACCGATGGACGTGTACTCGCGGTCGCTGATGTTCCCGCCGCAGACCGAGCCGGCACCGTGGGCGGGGCAGGCGATCACCCCGTCGGGAAGCGGGAGGAGTTTCTCGTGCAGGCTCTCGTACAGCATCTCCGACATCTCGCGCCGGCGGTCCTCGCCGGCGAGATCGGTTCTCCCGACGTCGCCCGCAAAGAGCGCATCGCCGGTAAAGACCATCAGGGGATCGTCGGAGACCGAGCGGTCACGCAGCAGGAGCGATATGCTCTCGACGGTGTGGCCCGACGTCTCCAGGACCTCAATCTCGAGCGATCCGAACTCAAACGTCTCCCCTTCCCGCACAGGGGTGCCGAACCCGAACTCCTCCCGCGCCCCGTGCAGGATCTCCGCTCCGGTCGGACGAGCGAGCTCCCGGGAGCCGCTGACGTAATCCTCGTTCTTGTGCGTCTCAAAGATCGCCGCGATCTTCATATCCCGGCGCCCGGCGACGCTCGTATAGACCTGGCAGTCACGCCTCGGATCGATGACCGCCGCCTCGCCGTCCGCTCCGATCATGTATGAGTTATGCGCAAGGATATCGGACTTTATCTTTCTAAACAGCATCCGTATGCATCTCCCGGGTGGCAGGACCCGTCGTGATATGCCGGGATGCGGGAGGGGTGTATAAAAGGTTAACGGGAGTGCGGGCGCTACCGCTCGCCGCCCGCGCACCAGTCGGGTTTGGGAAGGCGGGGCAGATCGCCCGACCGTGCGGTCCTGACCGAGAGGATGGTTCCCACGGCTTTGAACGCATCCTCTAACTCTGCGAAGTTCGGGATCCGGCAACTCCTGAGGATGCGCAGTCCGCTCCTGATGCTGTCGCCGCCAAGCATGCAACCCACCACCATCTTCTCCGTATTCCGGGAAAACCGGACGATCTCGTTTGCGACGTGCGCCGGGTCGGCGAGCGTCGTCGGGACGGCGATGACGAACGCGATGTCCCAGAAGTCCTGGTGCCGGATCAGCACATCGAAGAGGGCGGCGAACCGGGCGGCGTCGGCATCCCCGATGATATCCATCGGGTTTGCATGGTTCCAGAACGGGGGAAGGAACGCGTTGAGTTCGCGGAGCACCTCGTCGGGGAGGTCGACCATATCGACACCGTGCGCCTCGGCGTAGTCGGAGGCAAGAACGGCAAACCCGCCCGCGCTGGTGACGGCAATCGCCCGGTT
>MPOY01000564.1 GCA_001896715.1 Methanoculleus sp. EBM-46 | reverse complement strand
GACATCCTGATGAACCGGGCGCGCGATTGGCGGGCAACAGCCTTTGCAATCAGCGTCTTCCCGGTCCCGGGCGGGCCGTAGAGGAGGATGCCTTTCGGGGGTTCGACACCCACGCGTTCGTAGATCTTGGGTTTCGTGAGCGGGTACTCGACGGCTTCCCTGACCTCCTCGATCTCCTCCTTCAGGCCGCCGACCTGCTCGAACGTGACGCTCGGCTGCTCGTCGAGTTCCATGACCCGGACCCTCGAGTCGTAGGTGTTGCCGATCGTCCTGACGACGGAGAGCGTGTTGTTCACCGCCACCTTCATCCCGGGCTTGAGGATGCGGTGGAGCTTCTCGCTGACCGTGGTGACGTACTCCTGGTTGTTGCCCTGCTGCCGGAGGTATACCTCGCCGTTCTCCATCACGTCGACCACAGCGGCAACGAAGAGCGGCACCCGCTTCAGCTGAGCGTTCTCTTTGCGCAGTTGCATGACCTCCTTCTCAAGCAACTCGTTTTTTAACCTATAATCCAGGATCTGCGCCTTCAGGTCCTGGATCTGGAGGTTGAGCATGTCGTGCTCGGTGCCAGGACTGCTGCCAACGGTTTCGTCCATGTTACTCATATAGTTGGATCTCCAACCTCATTATAGTGGTGGCAGTGACCATGCAGGGCAGAGGGATATCCAGGGGTATCGGGAGCGGAGACCTCCTTGTTTCGCCCGAACCCATATCGTTCCTCTCGGGCGTCGACCCCGAGACGGGTATCGTCATCGAACGCGGACACCCGCTTGAGGGCCAATCCATCGCCGGGCGCGTGCTCGCATTCCCGTACGGGAAGGGATCGACGGTCGGATCTTACGTCATCTACGCGCTCAAACGGAATGACCGGGCCCCGGTCGCGATCATCAACACCGAGGCGGAACCGATCATCGCGGTCGGCGCGATCATCGCGGGGATCCCGATGGTCGACCGCCTCCCGCCGGAGTTCTCCTGCCTCGCCCCCGGCACCCGGGTGACGGTGAACGGGGATACGGGCGAGGTATCATACGTCCTCGACACGTGATGCCCCCTGTGGAGACCTGCTACGATATCCTGGGGGTCGCACCCGACGCGACACCCGATGAGATCCGGGCGGCCTACCGGAGACTCGCGAGGCAATACCACCCGGACGTCAATCCTGACCCCGATGCGAGCGAGCGGTTCATCGCTATTCACCAGGCATACGAGGTGCTGATCGATCCGGAGGCCCGGGCCCGCTACGACCTCTCCCTCAGGCACCAGGCGGCCGGCGCGGGAGGGCAGGCGGCATGGGCGCCGGGGTTCACCTGGAGAGCACAGGCGCCCGGATCAGAGGCCGGGCGACCCGGCACCATAGCAGCCCTGGCCATCTGGGGCATGATGGTCCTCCTCATGCTCGTACTCTCGCTCCTCTTACGCTTGGTTATCGGCGGTCGGCAACGGTAACGCGCCCTGGCATCCCCGCCCGCGCCTTCGCCGGCAGATCACCCCATACGCTCTCTGCCGGCCGCCCCACGCCGCCCGCGCCTTCGCAGGAGGATACCCATACGCTTCTGCTGGCAGCCCCGCCCCGCCCGCGCCTCCGGCAAAGGATACCCATACCCTTCTACCGGCCCCCCCACCCCGCCCGCGCCTCCGGTGCTCCTCCTTCGCCCCACCCCGGGCGGGGTCCGTGCCCGGGCGTATATCAGGTGAGCAGCCGTATCCGGGGTG
>MPOY01000462.1 GCA_001896715.1 Methanoculleus sp. EBM-46 | reverse complement strand
TCTAGAATATAGGGGGTTCTAGAAGGTGAAAAGCGGCCTTCGATGGCCGCTTTTTTATGTTCAACACAAACTGAAAAGCTCCAAAGTAAGGAGCAAGGCGTATAATTGAGGCGTCTTCAAAACTTTCAAGGGGAGGGGTTTAGGTGAAGAGATCAACATTTGCGCTATCGGTTGCCGGTCTGCTTGTGGTTTTTCTGCTGAGCGGTTGTTTCATCATCACGCCGATGGTCGGCGTCAGTAATCTGATCAACGATTTCGAGAAGTACTGGGAACAGGAGAGCTATGTCGCGCTGGGAGCTCTCTACACCGAGCCGGCCTTTGTAGGCGGAACCAGTTACACGAGGGACCAGATTGCGAGTCTTTACGGCTTGATATTTCTCATTAAGGATGTGAGTTACTTTCAATTCCTCTCCGATAAGAATATATCTTTCAAAACCGGTTTGAATGAGGCCGACGTGACTTTTTTGGCGAGAATCGGTTATATGGACGGCACGTACGTCGAAATAAACTACAGCTGGACCGTTGTGAAGATCGGTAACAAATGGTACATAACTCAAAGCAACTCTTTATAGTCGCATTGATTCGCGTGAGACCGGGCAGATAAAATTGTGGCCACTATCGACCTCGAAGCGGTTGGATCGATATGCCTTACCCATTAAGAAAAAGCCCCGGACTTCGGGGCTTTTTTCATTTCTTGACCAGTTTCATCGGCTCTCCGCAGCAGACAAGCTCGCCGCCGCCGACTTCCTTCACTTCCACGACGTTTCCGCAGATTTCGCAGCGATAAACCTCTCCAACTTTTTTGACTTTCACTTTCTCAACTCCTTTCGGCCGTAAAACCATCCGTTGTTTCCATCAGTCAAACTATAAACGGAGGTGTAAGAATGGAACGAGTTTTTTTCACAGTGCTCCTTACGATCTTTGTGGTGGCGCTCGCCGCATCGCTGACACCTTATACTGAAGCCACTTTTTTCAGCCATCTCCAGGATGGAGCCTATGTTTATGGAGG
>MPOY01000502.1 GCA_001896715.1 Methanoculleus sp. EBM-46 | reverse complement strand
GATATCGTGGGCGGCGATGACGGTCTTGCTGCCGTAGCCGACGACGTTCCAGCCTTCGAAGTCCCGGATGTTTCGTATGAAGCGTTTCACATCTTCTGCCGGCATCGGGTTCTCGACTTTCTCGGTCACGACCACCGAGAACCCGGCGAGGTTCTGCACCGAGACCGAGTAGCACTTCTCCGACTTCCAGCACGCGGCGATAAGGTCCTTTGATATGCATCGCTTCTCGGGCGCATCAGCATCGAAGAGGTAGACGAGGACGTTTGTGTCAATCAGCGGCGGGTTGCCGGTCATAAAGATCTTTCCTCGATGTATACTTCCTTCCCCCTAAGTGGTACGACTTTTCGGCCAGTTCGAGGGCATCCCGTGCAATCTCTTCCTGCGCCTTTGTCCGGATCCAGAGGTCCATCGCCTCGGTCGCCGCCTCGCCCAGGACCCCTTTTCGTTTCCCGAGGATCTTCTCGACCAGTCTCCGGAACTCCCGCTCGGTCCGGTCATCGATGCTCAACGTGATCGTGCCCATGGATATACGTATATCAGCCATATATTTAAATATATCAGGAATGTAAGTGCAACCGCCCCGGCCGGCAAGCATCGGGGCCCTCTTTCTCTCACCCTGGTCGAATTCCCCGGCAGGCCTCAGGGGTCTCGCCGGGATAGAGATCAAGGGCCGTCGGGCGGGAGGGGCCGGCTCAGCTGCCCGGCCCCTTCTCTTCCCGGCACCCTCGCCTCATAGATCACAACACCATCCCGCAATGCATTCTTAAGGAAGATACCCTCCACCATGGCAGCGAACTCATCCGGGGTATATACCAGGATATCCATGGCGATGCGGGCATCACGGTAAAATGGTTCCAGGCGCGCCAGAAATTTCTTATCCGTCTCCTGGACGATGATGAGATCGAGATCGCTGCCGCGATGGATATTTCCCCGGGCTACCGAGCCGAAGAGGATGATCTTCTTGATCGACGGATCCCGGCTCCAGCGATCGACGAACACCTGTAACTCGCCTTCGAGTCGCCTTTTGTGCTCCTGGACAGCCCGAGAATCAGCCATATATGGTTATCCAGTCGAT
>MPOY01000466.1 GCA_001896715.1 Methanoculleus sp. EBM-46 | reverse complement strand
CGCCTTACCCTCCAGCGAGAGACGGCTCCGGAGACATCGACGAACTGCAGGACACCGACTCCTGCGAGTATCAGGATCGGCACCTCGTAGAGGAGGAAGAGCAGGATGTAGAAGTACGGCGGCCCTCCAAGGCGCTGCATCTGGTGCATCGATGTCCAGTGTTCGATGGCCTTGATCCACCATGTCGTGATCAGATCCGGGTGGGCGCCAAACGACGAATAGAGGACCGCCATGATCCCGACCATGACGATGCCGGCAAGTGCAAAGTCCCGGACCCAGCGGGCCGGCAGGTGCACCTTCCGCGTCCAGACCAGGTAGAGGAGGTAGACCCCGAACGTCAGGAGGATGATCGGCATATTCTCCTTTGTGGACATCCCGAGGCCCGCCGCGGCCCCGGCGATGAGCATATACTGCACCTTGTGCCGATCGAAGTAATAGAGGAGGGCGACGAGGAGCACCATCGAGAATACGGCAATATAGATATCGTTCCTGAGGAACCGCGAGAAGTAGACCATATTCGGCGACACGGCAAGGAAGAGCGCCGCTATCAGGGCCTGCTTCTTATCGAGATACCCGAGTTTATAGATCGGATAGACCAGTGCGACGAGCGCGGTCCCAAATATCGCCGGAAGGAGCCGGCCCACGAGATCGGAATCCCCGAAGAGCGAGAACATCCCGGCCGCCGTGTAGTAGAGGAACGGCCCGTGGTACATGGGGTCGTAGGTGTAAATTCCCTCGGTCAGGAGGCGATACGAGAACCACGCATGAATGGCCTCATCGTGGTGAAAAAGTTTGAGGTCGAGAGCGTAAAAACGGAGAGCAATTGTGACCAGAAGTATGAGGAGAAACAGCCCCTCAAACGAGAGGCGTTCACGAACCCGTCTCGTGAGCACGGCGGTTTTCACGCCGTTCTCACCTCAACTCTCCAGTACAATCTCGATACCGATGTCTTTTGGGACCTGGATACGCATCAACTGGCGCAATGCACGTTCATCCGCATCGATATCGATGAGCCTCTTGTGCACCCGCATCTGCCAGCGATCCCAGGTTGCGGTACCTTCGCCATCAGGGCTCTTCCTGGTGGGCACCACGAGTTTCTTCGTGGGCAGCGGGATCGGACCTGCCAGATTGACGCCGGTTCGCTCTGCTATCTCTTTGATCCTATCACAGACCATCTCGATCTTCTCGAAGTCGGTTCCGGAAAGACGTATTCTGGCTTTTTGCATAACTGCCACCAAAAAATTATGGGTATCTTCTTATCTCATCTGCTTTGGCGTGATGTTGATGCACATGCCCGCCGCGATCGTGGAGCCCATATCGCGGACGGCAAACCGGCCAAGCTGCGGGATCTCCTTGACCTTCTCGATTACCAGAGGCCTGGTGGGCTTGATCTTGACGATTGCGGCATCGCCGGTCTTGAGGAACGTGGGGTTCTCCTCCTTGACCTGGCCGGTGCGGGGATCGAGTTTCTTCTGGAGCTCGACGAAGGTGCACGCGATCTGGGCGGTGTGGCAGTGGAAGACCGGGGTGTAGCCGACGGTCAGGGCGCTGGGGTGGTGGAGCACGACGATCTGCGCGGTGAACTCATCCGCAACGGTCGGCGGTACGTCGGCAGGACCGCAGACGTCGCCGCGGCGGATGTCCCCCTTGCCGATGCCACGAACGTTGAACCCGACGTTGTCGCCCGGGAGCGCCTGCGGGATCTCTTCGTGGTGCATCTCGATGGACTTGACCTCACCCTCTTTGTTCGCGGGCATGAAGCTGACCTTCATCCCCTTCTTCATGATGCCGGTCTCGACACGGCCGACGGGCACGGTCCCGATACCGGAGATGGAGTAGACGTCCTGAATGGGGAGACGCATGGGAAGGTTCGTGGGCTTCTCGGGTTCGACGAGCATGTTGAGCGCCTCAAGCACCGTCGGGCCCTTGTACCAGGAGGTGTTTGCACTGCGCTTGCCGATGTTGTCACCGACAAAGGAGCTCATCGGGATGAAGTTGATGGCGTCGGGCTTGTAGCCGACCATCTTGATCAGCTGGGAGAGCTGTTCCTTGACCTCGTTGTAGCGCTTCTCGTCGTACTTGACGACATCCATCTTGTTGATGCCGATGATCAGCTGGTTGATGCCGAGCGTACGGGCGAGGAAGACGTGCTCCTTGGTCTGCTCCATTACGCCGTCGGGTGCGGCGACGACCAGGAGTGCGGCATCTGCCTGGGATGCTCCCGTGATCATGTTCTTGACGAAGTCACGGTGGCCGGGGCAGTCCACGACGGTAAAGTAGTACTTATCGGTGTCGAACCGCTTGTGGGCGATATCGATGGTGATGCCGCGCTCACGCTCTTCTTTGAGGCTGTCCATGACCCAGGCGAACTCGAACGAGCCCTTACCCTTGGATTCGGCCTCCTTCCTGTACGACTCGATGATATGGGGCGGCACGGTCCCGGTCTCAAAGAGCAACCGGCCGACGGTAGTAGACTTACCGTGGTCGATGTGTCCGATTACTGCTAAATTCATGTGGGGCTTGTCAACTGCCATAGATTGTATCCTCCACTCAAATAGGCCTGTCAGCTCGAACAGCCTGCTTATGCGAGTAACTTATACGTATGACGTTCTCTATATAAAGCATTTCTATCCACGCCAAAAGCGTGCATTCCGGGAAATCCCCCGGGAATCGACAGAATCTTATTCTCCGGAAATCCACGTTCTTCGTATCATGAAGACGCTTGAGTTTCACCGCGACGACGCGAAGGGCCGGGTGACGGTTGTGTGCGCAGATCGTGAGGTGTCGGTCTACTCCTATTGCGGTTACTGCCGGCACTGTGCGGGTGTCCGGGTGGGAAAGCGGATGATCCCGACGCCGCAGCGCCAGGCTCTCTCCGGTCTCCGGCAGAGTGCAAACCCGGATGAGAACCTGCTAAACGCCGCCATCATGTTTAACACCCTCGTCCGGGACGGCAGTGCGATCGAGTGCGAGGACGACAAGGGCGAAGGGTTCAGTTCGATGTACCGGCGCTGAATACCGATCTCTGTCCTCGTTTTGCCGCGCCTCTATCGGCACGACGGCAGGGCCCCCTCCTTCGCGCAGGACGGGCGGGGTGCCGCCCACGGAAGAGCGCCGGTGGTCCTTGCCCCACAACGGTCCACCGGCGCCCCTCCCGCGCAAGGCTGAGAAAAAAAATAGGTGCGTGTTCCGGTCAGATCAGGTCGAACGCACGTTTGGTCACCTCGTACGGCCGGACGGTGACGTCGTCTGCCGTCCGGAACGTAGCGTTCCCGACGACCTTCACCTCGTACGTCCCGATCGGCATGTACCGGAACGTATGCGGCGTCACCTCGCCGGTGTTCTTGTTGTAGAGGTAGATCTCTCCACCCGCCGGCTCGCTCGTCACGTTCAGGCTGCCGTAGGGGTAGGCCTCGAGGCGGAACGTGAGGTGTTTGTCGATATCGGCGTTCCGGTCGTCGGTGAGCAGGATCTCCTCTCCTCCGGGCAGGTATCCGGGCCGGGTGACGGTGACGACGTGCGGCCCGTCCGAGACGTTCCTGATGAGGTAGGGCGTGCAGAAGCCGGTCCTGAAGCCGTCGATCAGGATCTCGGCGCCCGCCGGGTTCGACTCGACGAGAAGGCCGCAGAAAGCGGGGTCACGGGGCGCGATCCTGACCGTCTCCCCCGCCCCGGTCACGGTGATCCGGTGAGAGATGTAGCAGTCGCCGTCCTGGACCGTGACGAAGGCGCTCCCTCCGGCCACCTCGACCGTCCGGGGCAGACGGAAGACCGGCCCCCTGCCGTTCAGGGTACACCCCTGGCCTTTACAGGCATCGGACTCGAGGGATACCTTCCGGACGATGGCCCGGTCCTGTGCATCGATCATGACGGGGATGATGCAGTCCTTCTCCACCCAGACCGTCTTTGTCGGGGTGTCAAACGACTGGCCTTCCTTGACCGCCTGCACCGTATGGCTCCCTTCCCGGATGCCGAGGATAACGCGGGGCGTCGTGAGCGTCATCCTCTTCCCGTCAATGGAGATGGCGGCTCCCGACGGCCGGGACATGACGTAGACGCCGCCGGTCCGGTCCAGCCCCGGCTCCCGTTGCGGTTCGTCGAACTTCAGGCGGGCAAGGCCGTCGAGGTCCGCGAAGAGTGTTGTATTGTCCGGGACCGTGATATCGGCCTCATACGGGGTGAACTGTTCCAGTTCCAGCCGGAGGGTGTGGTTCCCGGGCTCGATGGGGCTGATCGTCGCCGGCGTCACCCTGCCGAGGTATGCGCCGTCGAGGAGTATCCGCGCGCCGGCCGGGTTTGAGCCGACGGTGAAGCTCGCGGGCAGGGGCGCGGCCACCCCGTAGGTTCCGAATGCCTTTACGGATACAGTCGCCGTCCCGTTCGCGAGGGTGGTCTCGATGGGCTGCCAGGCCGCTCCCGCGGCATCGTAACGGTACCACGTCGCGTTCCGGGCCGTTCCGGGGGTTGCCGCCGCCAGGGTGAACGGGGTTCCCGTCGTCGTGTTATCGGGGGCGATCCGGTATACCCGCTCCATCGCCATCCCCGGGGGCGGGAGGAGGCCCCGCACCGCGTGGACCGTCACCTCCGCCACCGCACCGCCCGTGCTGTTCGTCGCCCGGCACCCGGCCGGGAACGTGAGGACCAGGCTCCCGTCTTCTGCAGTGTAGCGGACCTCTTCTTCCGGCGCGAGGGCAAACGACCCGATCTCCTCCTCGGGGACTGCCCCTGCGCCGGAGGACACCTCGATGCCGGGGGACGCGCTCTCCGCTTCATACCGGACGACCAGTATGGCGTTCCGGTTCTGGAGGTGGTCGCCGGCGGCGCCGACGGGATAACTCTGCACCTCCACGGTGTTGTCGGATGCCCGGATGAAGGGGAGGGCGTCAAGGGTTGCGGTCCAGACGCCGGCCGGCCCTTCCTGGAGGGGGTTGAGCCAGTCCCAGGCGTTCAGCGCCACCCGGTTCCCCGTGCCGCCCTGGCCGGACCCGGCGGTGCTCACGACGTAGAGGTGCGCTGCGGATGCCCGGGCGCGGTCGATGGCGCCGTCGAACTTCACCTCGGTCGTGGCATCGTCGGCGGTCGTCCCCTCCCAGAGGTCCGCGAGGACGTCGTCACAGCCGTCCGCTATCCAGTAGTCGATCCGGGGTTTTCCGGGATCGGCGGCGACGAGCACCAGGAGGGCGGCAGGTATGCGGCAGGTGGCCCCGGGCTCCGCATCCATCTGCACCGTCAGGGTGTGGTCGCCGGCGGCGAGCATCTCGGGCGGGATTGCGAGGGAAAACGTCCCGGCCATCGGGGCCGAACCGGTCCCCTGCAGGTCGCGGGTTACGGCAGGCATGACCGGCTTGCCGTCGAACCTGAACGTTGGCGTGATATCGGCGCCGGCCGCCGCCTCTTTTGCATCGGTCACGTAGACGAAGAGGAGGCCGCGGTCGACCGTGGCGTTCTCGGGGATGGCGACCGGGAACCGGAGCTCCGCCGTCGCGCCTGCCGCCAGGGGTTCCGCCGGCCCGGGTGCGGTGAAGGCGAGGAGGGTGCCGTTGATCGAACCGGTCGTCGATGTGTTCAGGTTGCTGCCCTGTATCCCGGAGGTGCCGGACGAGCCGGCACCGCTCCCAATGCCCCCGGATCCTCCCGTATCGCCGCTTTTTTTGGTGCCTTTAACCGAGTAGCCGCTCACGCCGGTCTCTGCAAAACCGGTGAGGTCGTTTGACCACGATATCCCCTGTCCCTGGTTGGACTGGTTGCACCAACCGTAGGCGTTGAACGCCGCGAACGTCTCCATGTTCTCAAAGGAATACTCGATCTTTGCACACCCCTCGTCGGTCAGCCCGTCAAGGAAACTGTTCGGG
>MPOY01000640.1 GCA_001896715.1 Methanoculleus sp. EBM-46 | reverse complement strand
GATCCATGTAGTCGATGTAGAGATCGATATCTTCCGTACCCCTGGCCCTTCCAAAAAGGATTGCAACATACCCGCTGATGATCACGTAGCGGGTATACTGCTCGATGATGCCCGTCACCGAGGCCACAAAACGGTCCAGTGCGGTTACAACCTTTCCATCAATCTGGATGCTACCGTCGGGAGCACTCGCAATCCGCATTCCCTTTCCTCTGGTAGAGTCTTACCGGGCACTATATTAATTACATCCTCCGGCACCTGCTTCTGTGTCTGTAGGGGGGTCGTGTGGGACAAGTTGCCCTGAAAGTGCAACTGCCTCAGATCTCCGATCTGGGGCATCGTCCGGAACAAAACCCCGGAACTGCAGGTTGCCGTCAGGCAGATGCTTGATGAGGAACCCGCCTGACAACTCCCCCAGATAGGATCTGCCACATAGGTGTGCACCCGCGCCTCGATGGCCTTCCAGAAAATAAACCCTGTTCTTCTAGCCTGAAGTCGACGGCATGTCCGTCTAGGAGGCTCTTAAGTTTTCGTAGCACGGTAATGTGCGAATACCCAGATCCTTTGCGAGGGTGTGAGCCACCCTTGAGCGGGAGAGCAACAGTCTGGGTGGATACATTCTGTTCCACGTGGTGCATTTCTCGACCAACTGGTGAAAAGATCCCGTCATCAGCACAGGATATACCGAAATCAACCCCAACCGCTGGCTTATATGCTGCCTCGCATGCGAGACGGTCAATAAAAAAGGGTGTTATTCCTTCAGCACATGCCCGTTCTTATCGCCCCGCCCGATCCCCCGGTAGGCGAAGCCCTCGACGATCCACGCATCCGGGTCCACGACGTTCCGCCCATCCACGACCGCCGGGTGGGGAGACCCACACAGTTCCTTCACCCGCTCGGGCACCAGCCCCCGGTACTCCTTGTGCCCGGCAAAGACCACCACCGCGTCCGCACCGGCAAGCACCCCCTTGAGGTCCCGTGAGAGCCCGGGCGGTGCGTCCGGCGATGTCGCCGGGTCGACCCAGGGGTCATGGACGGCAACCTCCGCACCGGCCGCGATCGCCGCATCCCGGAACGGCTCCGCCGGTGTGTTCCGGGCGTCGTCGGAGTCGTTGATGAACGCCCAGCCGAGGAGGGCAATCTTTGAGTCTTTCAACGTCTTCCCCGCCTGTGCGAGCGCCGACTCCGTCAGGCGGAGCATGTGCTCGGGCATGAAGTCGTTGATCCCGCGGGCGAGGGTGTAGAGGGACTCCCGGCCCGAGGGCCAATCCAGCTCCCCACCAAGGACCTGCACCCCCCGCTCCAGGTGGTAGGTGTCCTTTGTGAGGCAGTGGCCGCCGACCCCGGCCCCCGGCCAGAGGATGGCGCGGGTGATCCCCTCGCCCTTCAGCGACGCCACCCCGGCCCGGACGTCGTAGACGTTGATCCCCATCGCCTCGCAGTAGAGGGCGAGCTGGTTCACCGCCGCGATCTGGAGG
>MPOY01000485.1 GCA_001896715.1 Methanoculleus sp. EBM-46 | reverse complement strand
TCCACCCAGATCCTGCCGCCGTAGCGCTTGATGAGGACCTGCACGAGGAAGAGGCCGAGTCCCTCGCCGATACCCCTCCTCCTCTTCTCGTAGCGGTGAAAGATCTCCTCTTTCTGGTCGTCGGGAACCCCCGGGCCGGTATCCTCGACCGAGACCCGGAAGAACTCGCCTTCGTCGTCAACCCGGATAGCGATCTCGACCTCTGGCCCGCCGAACTTGACGGCGTTGCCGATGAGGTTCGCAAAGACCTCGGAGAGAAGGTCGTCGGCCAGCACCCGGCAACCGGTCGCAGCGTAGCGGATGGTGGCCTCGGGGAACTGCGCGATCTCACCGCGGACGACCGCATCGAGATCCATCTGCTTGCGCCCCCCGGACGGTTGGTGGATCCGCCGGATTTTGGAGACGTTCCCGAGGATCTCGATGCTCTTCCTGATACTCCGCTGCAACTTCTCCGCGTGTATCCGCGCATCCCCGTCCAGGGTGTCGATCAGAAGGTCGCTGTAGAGGTTCGCGACGTTCTCGGTGTTCTTGATGTCGTGGGTAAGTATGTCCAGGTAGAGGTTTGCTTCGCGGTTCGCTGCGGCGAGCTGCTGGTGGAGCCGGGCAAGATCTTCGGTGTGACGCTGGAGTGCTTCCTCGGTCCGTTTGCGCTCGGTGATATCGGTGAACATGGCAAAAGACCCGGCAAACCTTCCGTCCCCATCTTTCCGTGCAGTGGCGGAGACGAGGAAGCACCGGATGCTTCCGTCACTGTGCCTGAGGCGGCACTCGTATCTACCGTCAAGGCCCTGCTCTCTTGCTGCCATGCGGCTCCAGTATACGTCGAGGTCCCCTGCAACCACGAAATCGGCCAGAGGCCGGCCGAGCATCTCCCCGGTCGGGTAGCCGAGCATGCCGGCCATCGTACGGTTGACGTAGGTGGTCGTGTAGGCGCTGTCGATCTGCAGGATCCCCTCGTTTGCCGTCTCTACGATCGAGCGGAACTTCTCTTCGCTCGTTCGCAGGGCTTCACCCGTCTCCCTCCTCTCGTTCGCTTCGGCAACCAGCATCGCAAGAAGGGCCTGCTGTTTACGGAGGACGAAATAGGCAGCAGCTGTGGCGAGCAGGGTGGTGAAGACGACGGTATGGAGGTGCGAGTCTGCGAGCGAGATCTCGGGGTAGAGGTAATCCTTGAGATACTGGTATACGCTCATCAGGACGAATGCGAACACTCCCACCCTTGCGAGAGTGAGATAGAGGTTGGGGGGTTGTAACTCGTTATTCATGCGCGCTCCACGGAGAAGCGGTACAGGATGTTCTGCATGTCGGGAGATCGCTGATCTACGGAGATATCGTGGAATGTTCGGCCCTGGCTGATCCATCGGCCTGAATACTGCCTGTATCGGCCAGGTTTCGCGTTCCGGGGCTGGACCGGAGTGACAGCATATATGCGGTGCCTGATTGCATTCTCCCCTGAGATTTCATAAACCTTCCGTCGGTGGCGGGCCGACCGTAATCACGATCCTTTGTTAATGGTGCAGAAGCTTTAGCGAACCGCGGGGATTCTCCGGAAGAACCCGCCGGCAACCCGCGCTACGCTGCTTTCCGGTGCATCCGTTCCGTGACGGCGCCGGCAGGGAGGACTATTGCCCTGCTTTCTCCCGGCGTATGTCCGATTGGTATATTCGCGCCGGAGTATCATCCTCATCCATGCACATAGCGTCAGGCACGAAGCTTTTCGGCTTCGGCATCCTCACCTGGCTCCTTCCTTTCCTCGTATCCGTCCCCTTCTACTCGCCGGAGGGCGAACCGCTCTACGACATCTTCCTGATCAAGTCGGTCCTGCTCGTCTTCTCGGCCGCGCTCGGGACTGCTCTCATCCTGATCTACTTCAGGGGTGTGCGTGCCCGGTATGTCCGGGAAGGCGCCCTGCTCGGCGGCGTATGGCTCGCGATCAACTGGGCGCTCGATGTCGCCGTCCTCCTGCCCCTTTCGGGGATGGATATCGGCGCCTACATGGGAGAGATCGGGCTGCGTTACCTCATGATCCCGATCATCGCGGTCGGTATCGGGTATGCGGCGGAACAGGCCGTCCGGGGAAGGGGATAACCTTCCCGCACCTGC
>MPOY01000629.1 GCA_001896715.1 Methanoculleus sp. EBM-46 | reverse complement strand
CGCGATACGCCGACCGCACGGCAGATTCTCATCAACGGTTCGGTTCCCGATCTGAATAAGAGGTTCTCCACCGGGGGAAAACTGGTAGCCCAGCTTTCGCAGAACATGAACT
Organism: Methanoculleus sp. EBM-46; assembly: GCA_001896715.1. GTDB lineage: Archaea > Halobacteriota > Methanomicrobia > Methanomicrobiales > Methanoculleaceae > Methanoculleus. The sequence goes on along the minus strand of MPOY01000629.1, from coordinate 1,616 downwards.
TCGTCATGGACTTAACGGTGCAGGAATTCCTGGAGATGCATGCAAAGAGCCGGATGATCGCCGAATCCGCCGCGGTCGTGGAGAAGTGTTTTGCGGTTGCCAACTCCCTTGCCGGTGAGAAGTTCACGCTCGATACGAAAGTCACCCAGCTCTCCGGCGGGCAGTCGCGGTCGCTGATGATCGCCGATACCGCTCTTTTGAGCTCATCCCCGATCATCCTCATCGACGAGCTGGAGAATGCAGGAATCGACCGGCGCGAGGCGATCGAGATCCTTGTCAGCAACGAGAAGATCGTCCTCATGTCGACGCACGATCCGCTCCTTGCCCTCCGTGCCGATAAACGAATCGTCATCAAAAACGGCGGCATTACAAAGGTGATCGAGACGACTGCGGAAGAGGAGCAGACGCTTCAGCAGATCGAGGCGATCGATTCCATCATCCTTACGATCCGCAATCAGCTCCGGGGAGGAGGAGTCATCGCAAAAGCGAGTATTCCGGAATTTCAGGAGGGATGAACGATGTGGGAATTATACGATGCATTGATCGAAGAGATCCCGGACGACATCATCGTCGATGATGTCGTTGTCGGGGGGGAGATGACGTACGTCGGGGCGAACGGCAACGTCGGTCTTGCCGCATACCGCGGGTATGTCCAGCGTGCCCCGATGATGACCGGAAACAGGATTGGAAAGTCGTTAAAAGAGGTAGCCGGGTGCGTGAAGTCCTGGAACTTGCTGGAAGCATCGATCGGCAATTCGGCGATCAACGCGTGGTACAACCATCCGGATGTTGCGAAGCGTGCAGGGATCGAGGTTCCGGAAAAAAAGCGGGTTGAGGAGCGGTTGAACGACCCGTTCATCAAGTCCCAGAACCTCGTGAGGGGAAAGAAGGTCTGTGTCGTCGGCCATTTTCCATTCCTTGAGAAGCTGATTGCCCCGGTCTGTGACTTGAGTGTTGTCGAATGGGATCCGGAAGAGGGAGATTACCCATATTCCGCCTGCGAATATCTGCTGCCGGAATGCGATTATGCGTTCCTGACCTGTGCCGCCGTCGGCGACAAGAGCATGCCGCGGCTTCTCGAACTTTCGGAGAATGCAGACGCGGTGACGATCGTGGGTCCGGGAACCCCTCTTTCGTCGGTCTTCTTCGATTACGGCGTCTCCGATCTCTCCGGCTTCGTCGTGACCGATGTTATGCTCGCCAAACGGATCGTCGCAGGGGCGGAGAGCCAGCGGATCTTCGGCGCGGGAATGAAGGTGCAGTACCTTCGCCCCGGGGTTTGAGGGAGATTGCGGCGCATCGTTGTCTTTTAGAACGTGCCGTTCTTTCACGATCGCCGTCCGAATGGTTTTTGTAACGATCTCGCTCGCCTCTTTTTGCTGAAGATCGGAGCTCCTCTGAGGGTGTAATCCCCCGTGTCCGGCCACCGGCAAGGTTGCGGCCCCTTGTTGGGACGGTTTCCAGAAGGATGGCGTGCTCCTGCTGTCGCGGCGCTGAATCAATATCAGACGATTCCCGTCCAGGAGCCGCTCGCCCGGGTAGACCTTCAGGGCGCCGGGAAGCACGATGCCCCCGGACCACGCCGCCGGGGATGACCGTCCCGATGCCGCAGACGT